>CADBMW010000137.1 GCA_902795855.1 uncultured Lachnospiraceae bacterium | reverse complement strand
GCGTTATTAAACTGAGTAGCGCTGCTCGTAAGTTCATTGATCATAGCAGATAAGTTAGGAAAATCCGCAGAATTCGCTAATGGATCAGATGAAAAAGCATAATTGTTAATAGTCGCAACCAGATTACTGATACCGGCCGCTTTTAAATTACCGTCTGCCATTTTTAACCTCCATTACATACTTTAAAAGATTTGGTTTTAGTGAATCATAACGAATTGTAATATAAAGGCTATAACAAAAGAGCAACACTAAAAGATAAGATAATAATTATTTTGTTTCCGCATCCCAGAAGGTCTTGCGCTGGTTCTCCTTGAGTTGTACCCCATCCAGAAAAATGTCAATAAGCTGGAATTCGGAATTATCGGTTGCTCTGTCGAAAACAAGAATAGTTTCCAATCCGTTAGGATTCTTAAAAGTGGAATTACCGATATTGACCTCTCTGGAGCCGATACCTGTTATGGAGAGCTCCGTCCTTGTATAATCCTTATCGGTACGAACACCCTGGATTCCACCCTTCTCTATGTTTTTTACAGTAGTAAGATAAAGCTTTCCGTCCTCAGTCTTCTGATCCATCATGTCTGCAGCAGCATGTCTGGTAAATTCATCCTCAGTCAGAACTATAGCTTCCCCGTATCTTGTAACAGCCTGTCCCGCTGCCACCAGTGGCATTAAAACTGAGAAGATTGTCATGACGGTACAAAGAATGCCGGCGGCCATACGTCCCTTAACAACGGTACTTCTATATATAGGATAGAAAATACCCAGGACAAATGCCATTACCAGCAGCATGATCTTACGATCCTGAATAGCAAAGACCAAAGCAGCATCTATTATCAGAACTATAGTCAGAATGGTAAGCGCAAGAGAAACAATATCCAGATTATGAATTATATCCAGCTTGTTTCCCCTGGAAGCAATATATAAGGAAACGATAACAAATCCGAAGGCAAGATACATAACGACCTCACTTATCAGCAGGAATATAGCCTTGTCATCAGACTTTTCCTTATCGGATTTGGAAAGAGATTTTTTCATCTGAGCTTCAGTCATTCTGAAGGAATTCTTCTCGATTTTCTCATCCCACTCAGCAGCCTGTCCTCCTACATAGGAAGTATTGGTGCCACTTCTGGCATAATCATCGGTGAGATTTTTTTTGTCAGCTGAAATGGTCTGTTTCAGAGATTCATCCTCAGGAGTATCAAACATTCCGTCCAGTTCAACCTCCTTAAGTTCTGTGTTTTCTTCGTTTTTCTTAAGTTCCATATTCGAGTTCCTTTTCACTAATTCAATAATAGATAATTATAACTTAAATCGAAGGGGATTATCAACTGACAAAAAGCTTTTATCTGCCCTGGGGCAAATTTTTGTTTTTAATATAAGGTGTTTCGTAGTACAATAAAGAAACCACATTTTAAGAGGTTAAGGTATGAGTTCATTTATAGAGTTTACAAATGTAAAAAAGGTATATAAAACCGGGGAGATTGAGATTCATGCTCTGAGGGATGTGAATTTCGAAATCAATCAGGGAGAGTTCTGCGTTATAGTGGGGGCTTCCGGTGCCGGTAAAACTACCATATTAAATATACTGGGAGGTATGGACACTCTTACCTCCGGAAAAGTCATGCTGGATGGAAATGAAATCTCCAGCTATAACAAGAAGAATCTGACCGCCTACAGAAGATATGATGTGGGTTTTGTATTCCAGTTCTATAACCTGGTTCAGAATCTGACTGCACTGGAGAATGTGGAACTGGCGGCGCAGATCTGCAAGAATCCAAGGAATGCTGCCGAGGTTCTGAAAGAGGTGGGGCTTGAAGACAGAATGAGGAACTTCCCTGCCCAGCTTTCAGGTGGAGAGCAGCAGCGAGTTGCTATAGCAAGAGCCCTGGCAAAAAATCCCAAGCTGCTTCTCTGTGATGAACCAACAGGCGCCCTGGATTATAATACGGGAAAATCTGTACTGAAGCTGCTTCAGGATACCTGTCGTCAATCAGGGGTAACGGTTGTGGTCATTACTCACAACCAGGCACTTACTGCCATGGCCGACAGAATCATAACTGTAAAGAGTGGAACCATTTCCGCCATGAAAATTAATGAACATCCTATGGATATAGCAGATATTGAGTGGTAAAAAGAGAGATATATCTATATGAAAAATATGCTGCATAAAACTACACTGCGTGAAATAAAGCAGACCTTCGGGCGCTTTTTTGCAATCTTTGCCATAATCGCCCTTGGTGTCGGCTTTTTTTCGGGTGTCAGGATTACAACTCCGGCAATGGTTCATACAGTAGATACCTATCTTCAGGAGAGTCAGTTTTTTGATTATAGACTTATATCCACCTTAGGATGGGAAGACCAGGATCTGGACAGGTTTGCCGGGCAGGATGATGTGAGATATATAGAAGGTGCTTATTCCATAGATGCACTTTTTATGACGGAAGATAAAACTGAGCTCACCATCAAGGTTCATTCCATTCCTGAGAATATAAGCAAAATAAGCGTGGTGGAAGGCCGTCTTCCCGAAAATGATAAAGAATGCGTAGTGGATTCTGTTATGGGAAATGCTCCCGAGGTGGGAGAGAAAATCTACGTGGAAGATAGCAATGAGGAGGATACTCTCGATATGTTAAAGTATCGTGAGTTTACAGTTGTGGGACTGGTGGACTCCTCAAATTATATAAATTTTGAAAGAGGTACTACCTCCATCGGAACAGGAAGTCTGGATGGATTTATTTATATTTCTCCAAAGGCATTTGACAGTGAAGTTTATACGGAAATATATGTGAGATTTGATCAGGACTATGAAATATATTCTGATGAATATAAGGATTACATGAAGGCAAAGAAAAAGACCTGGGAACAGCTGACAGATGATGTGGCAGAAGAAAGATATGACAGGCTAATAAAGGATGCCGAAGAAGAAATAGCTGACGGTGAAAAGGAGCTGGAGGACAAAAGAGCCGAAGGCGAAGAGGAGCTGGAGGATGCCAGAAAGGAACTGGCTGACGGAAAGAAGGAGCTGGATGATGCCGAGACAGAATTAAATGATGCAAAGGATGAGATAGCTTCCTCAAAGAAAAAGCTGGATGATGCATGGCAGGAGCTGGTAAAGGGAAGAGCAGATCTGGACAAGGCAAAGCAGGACCTGGCCGACGGACGAAAGGAGCTGGATAAAACCCAGAAGAAGATTGCAAGTGGCGAAAAGGCTCTGAAAAACGGACAGGCAAAGATTGATGCAGCAAATCAGAAGCTGCTTACCAGCGAGGCCGAACTGGATAAACAGGATGCGGCGCTTAAAGAAAATGAGATAGCATTTCAGGCTCAGATGGAATCGGTGGGGCCGAATTTTGATTTTCTTCCTGAGGATCAGAAGGCTACAATTCTGGCTACAAAAACCCAGCTGGAGACAGCAAGGGCAGCCATTACCCAGGGAAGAGCCCAGATAGAAGCTGGTAAAAAAGAAATTGCCAAAAATCAGAAGAAGCTTAATAAGGAAAAGAAAACCTTCCAGCAGGGAAAGAAGAAGTACCTGAAGGGAGAGGCAGATTATAAAAAGGGGCTGGCTGATTATAATAAGGGAGAGGCAGACTACGCCAAGGGTCTCGCCGAGTATAACAACGGGAAAAAGAAGTTAGTTGACGGTGAAAAGGAATATGAGGACGGACTGAAGGAATATGAAGATGGTCTGGCCGAATATGAGGATGGAAAGAAGGAATACGAAGACGGCAAAAAGGAATTTGATGAAAAGATAAAGGATGCTGAGGAAGAGATAGCAGATGCAAAACAGGAGCTGGCAGATGTGGAAAAGCCGGACACCTTTCTGCTGGACAGAAATACTAATATAGGATATGCCTGCTTTGAAAGTGATTCGGAAATAGTAGCTCAGGTGGCCAAAGTCTTACCGCTTTTCTTTATACTTGTTGCAGCACTGGTATGTGTTACCACCATGGGACGTATGGTGGAGGAGCAGCGTACGGGAATAGGTGTGCTTAAGGCGCTGGGATATTCCGAAGGCGCCATCATGGGAAAATATATGTTTTACTCCGGAAGTGCATCCATACTTGGCTGTATTATAGGATATAGCTTTGGAATTATCGGACTTCCGGCAGTTATCTGGAATACATACCGACTTATGTACCATGCCCTTCCGATGAAGTATATATTTGACTGGAAACTGGCAACAGCATCCCTTCTGGCAGCGGTTCTCTGTTCCCTTGGAACCACCTACATAGCCTGCAGAGTAGAGCTTCAGGAAACGGCAGCAAGTCTTATGAGACCTAAGGCGCCGAAGGCCGGCCAGAGAATTTTTCTGGAATATATTCCTGCCCTGTGGAATCATCTCAATTTCCTTTTGAAGGTTTCAATCAGAAACATTTTCCGTTATAAAGGAAGATTTTTCATGATGGTTGTGGGAATAAGCGGATGCACTGCCCTGCTATTAACAGGCTTCGGAATTAAAGATTCGGTAGGGGATTTTTCCGAGGTTCAGTATGAGGAAATCCAGATAACCGATGCCTTGATCACTTATAAAAACGGAGAAGGAACAAAGCTTCCGGGAGAGCTGGGTGACAAGCTGAGCGAGGGAGCGGATACTTATCTTCTTCTGCATCAGGCAGCCTGGGATCTGGTGACTGAGGAAAAGGTTAAGGAGGTAAGCCTCATTGTACCTGAGACCTGGGATGATATAGAGAAGTATATGAAATTTAATGACATGGAGGGTAATAAGCTGACCTGTCCGAAAAAGGATGAGATATACATCTGCAACAGTCTCAGCGAAAGATATAATGTAGCCCTGGGGGATGAGATAATTCTACGTGACAGCGATATGCGGGAGATGCATGTTAAGGTTACCGGCATATTTGAAAATCATGTTTACAATTACGTCTTCCTTTCACAGGAAACCATGGAAAGTCAGTTAAAGGAGACATTGGATTATAACGGAGCTTACATTAACTACAAAAAGGGAGCAGATGAATATAAGGAAACTGCCAGGATAGCAAGAGATGAAAATGTTACCTCAAGTGTATTATTTGAAGAGCTTAAGGTACGTATGGCCAACATGATGAGCAGGCTGAATTATATAATCCTGGTAATCATTGTCTTTGCTGCAGGACTGGCATTTGTAGTCCTTTATAATCTGACTAACATAAATATAACTGAAAGACTGAGAGAGATAGCCACCATCAAGGTACTGGGATTCTTCAGACGGGAAACCTCAACTTATGTATTCAGGGAAAATCTGGTGCTTACTGGTATAGGAATTCTGGCAGGACTGGGGCTGGGAAATCTTCTTCACAAATATGTAATGATGCAGATCGTGGTGGATATGGTTTCCTTCAAATCCAGGATACTTCCGGACAGCTATCTCTACAGCATAATTCTTACATTCGCCTTCACCATAGTTGTAAATGCTTTAATGGGAATAAAGCTGGAGAAGATAAATATGGCAGAATCCCTCAAATCTGTGGAATAGGAATTATAATCGAATAAAAAATCGAATAAAAAAAATAAATTATTGTATTTTAATTAGTTATGGTATGTAGTAGAATGTAGTGTGGGTGCAAGTATCGCAATATGACATAAGTGTCAATAACAATTTTAATAAGGGGGCATTATGGACGATAATACAAACGCTTTTGGCGAAACAGATTTTGACAAGCTTACCGGAAATGCCGGCAGACTGGATCTTATCGGACAGCTGCAGCAGGCATGTAAAAAAGACAGAGGTGTTCTTATCCTTATAAATCTGGATAATTTCGAGATTTTTAATGATGTATACGGTTATGATATCGGTGAACAGCTTCTCTACAAATGTATAGAGATAATAAATGCTAATACCGAAGATGATGATATAAAGGGACGACTGGGCGGAGATGAATTTATAGTATTTATCAAGGGAGTTACAGACCGAGTTTCCTTTACCAGATTATACAAGAAAATAAATGATCAGATAACAGAGTCAGCAAAGAAACTGGTAGGAGAAGATATGAGAATATCTCTTGGAATTTCCATCGGTGTTGTTTTCGTTCCTGATCATGGTGATGTATATGAAGATCTGTTCCAGAAGGCAAACCTTACTCTTGAGCATGTAAAGCAGCAGGGTGGACAGGGATGTGCATTCTATAGTAACGGAGACGGAAGAGACGAGAAGCTCATCCTTGATAATTTCGAGCTCATCAGTAAAGATCTGGACGAAACAGTAGAAGATGCCGGAGCTCTCTGGGTAGACTATGATCATTTCAGTATCATCTACCGTTTCATGAAGAGATACTTAGCTACCTACGGCGGAACAGCCGCAAAAATGCTCATCACCATTACACCACTTACAAGTATGAGCAGAGACGACTTCGGAATGATGACAAGAGAGCTTGGCAAGATCATAAATAAGACTCTGAGAAAGAGTGACCTTATGATGCAGAGCCGCCAGAATCAGTTCTTCCTTTTCCTTCCTGAGGTAAAGGACGGAACCATGGAGAGAGTATCATCCAGAATCATGGAATCATGGCAAAAGACCATGTACTACAAAGACTCCGAAATCTACTTCGATGCAGAATTTATATCAAAGACTAAATAATCAGGTATCACCCCGGGACAAAGTCCCGGGGTTTTTTATATAATGGGAAACTGCGTTCCCTATTATATAAAAAACGCTCCGCTAAGGATGCGTCTCGGCGCGATAGGTAGATAGTTGCCTTTGGCAACACGC
>CADBMW010000136.1 GCA_902795855.1 uncultured Lachnospiraceae bacterium | reverse complement strand
TCCACATCATTATATGCTACAGCCATTTTTTCATTGAAACCGCCAACCTCTTCAAATTTACTGCGTTCCAGCATGAGACATGCAGCGGTAACAGCCAGATTTTCCACATCAGCTATGGTTCTCATATGATAGAGATCCTTTGTTGCATCACATTTCTGGAAAATATGTATAGGTTCCCTGATTCTGTTCACCACTCCATCATGCTGAATCAGAGTGGTACCGGGATACAGAAGCATAACGCCAACCGCGCCCGTTTTTTTCTGAGAGGCCTGTCCTATCATTGTGGCCAGCCAGTTTCCTTCAGTAACCTCCACATCATCATTCAGGAAAAGAATAAATTTACCCTTTGATGATTTTACTCCCAGATTACACATATATGAGAAATTGAAATCCATTTTTTTATAAATGTATTTCACATTTTTCTTATTCAACTCACCGGTAAGCTTTTTCTTGTTATTGTCAGAGCTTCCATTGTCCACAACTATTATCTCAACATCAAAGGCTGAGTTCTCAGGATTACCTGATATGGTGGACTTCAGCTTATCTATGCACTTAAGCAGCATATCCGGATTATCCTTTGATGGAATGATAACGCTGACGCTGTCGCCAGGTGTTGTCTTGTAATGAATTCTGAGATAGTTCACATCCTGGAAAAGATCTATATTCTCCTCCACTGAAGCCTGGATTCCCTGCTCTCTCAGGCAATCCTCCAGAAGGCGTTTCCTGATTCTGAGGGTGTTTGCAATCTGTTCCTCAGTCTTTTTCTCCCTAGGCATTGATGATTTCAGAACCTTTGGAACATGCTCAATTCTGGACCTATCCTCAGATATTTTAAGAATGGATGCATACATCCACTCATTTCCTGCACTTTTTATGGAAGGCAGAACCGCCCGTTTAAATGCGGATTTACTGAATACTGCCATATCTCCAATATATGCAGTAGCATAATAATAACTGGTGGACCAGTCCGGCTTCATGAATCCCAGCTCCCTCTTGCCTGACTCTGACAATACATCCTCGTCAGTATAGATAACGCTGGACTCACCCACCTCATTTATCATCTTTACAATTTCCGACATGGCATAAGGTGAAAGAGTGTCTCCGCTTCGGATGAACAATACATAATCGCCCTTAATGGAATCTATTACGGTAATCTCATAATTTCTATAACAGCTTCTGTTTATGCTCTGGGTGGTGATTTCATTTAGCTTTGAAAGATTCCCATCTCCTTCGCCGGAATAAATTACAACTGAAATAAGAGGATTGTAATCAAAGGATGCTTCACGGGAAAATTCTTCCTCACACCTTCTGATCCATACGTCATAGTTTCCCTCTGTCTCATCAGTCAGTTCTTTTATTCTTCGCTCAAAATATCTGGATGTCTCTTCGGATTCCAGATTTTTTTTATTGAAAACATTTTTAATACGTGACCTGCCAAGCAGGAAATTCTTGCGAATCTGCTGACCTGCGTTGTTGGCAGTATTCTTCACCTTGTCAACGCTTACATTTTTATTAGCAGGAGCCTTCTTTACGGTACCGCTTCCCTCTGAGGCAGAAAGATCAGCTCCAACCTTCTTATAATTCTTCCTGTACTGATCATTTGAAACTCTGTATCTTTCCAGATATATTCCTTTTCTGTCTTTTCCGAAAATATAGTCCTGGAATGAGTCTTCCATTTCAAAGAACATATTAAGCTCAATGTTTCCAAATCCGAAAAGCTTCAGGAAATCTTCGCAGCTGATTCTCTTTTCAAAGCTGTCCTTATTATCCTGGAAGAAGAAGTACAGAGTTCTGAATTTCAGATAACTTAGGGGAATCGGAAAATCAAAAAGCCATTCATAATCAAGGCAGTAAACCACATCCCCAACTCTGATGAAATTATCAAAAATGGCATCAGGATTTGAGATTCTGAGGGCCTTTATATTTCTTCCGGTCTTATCCATAACCGCCTTGATTTTTTCAAGAGAAGCCTTAGAGAAAACCTCCTTAAATCCATCAGTTGGAAGAAATGCAGTAATAAAGTCCTCGTTAATATCAAAAATGATATCCAGAGTCTTCTTAAGATTCTCTTTAATAGTATTTAGAGAGCTCCTCTCCAGATCCATCTTGGGAAGAATTTTCTCTCCGTCAAGAAATGGAAATATCAGATCGTCTCCATTTCGCTTTCCCTTAAGCAGCTCTATGTTATTGTAATATCCCTGAAGCATATCATATGCCTTCTCCATCTGGTCCAGTCTTGATGATGCCTGGGGAACCATGGCACGCTTAATAACCTGCTTTTCGTCATTCTCTTTTATGATCAAAGTGGACAGACGAAATTCAGGTTTTCTGAGACTATTATATTTTGAATAGATCATTGTTTTCACTTTTTGTATTATTCTCCCGGTTTTTATCCTTCTTCTCTGCGATAACAAGAAATGACCCGGATTCAGTCACAGCTTCACTATATATCTCCAGGGGCAGCAAATGATCCGGAACCGGATAATAGGTCTGGCTTACTTCGAGCCCCTCTGTTTCAAGAATCCCGGTAATATCCTCCAGAGTATACATATCCTCCGAAGATCTGATGCTCCATGTCTGAACTGCAAATTTATTTTCTGTAGCTATTATAAGCTTTCCCTTATCAGAAAGCAGACTCGCAGATGCTTTAACAAGATCAATGGAGAAATTATCAATCATGGTAATATAATCAAATTTACCTTTATTACCAGCCTCCGTTAAGTCCTTAAGACCGGATACTATTTCCAGCTCCTGGTCATCCTTTTTGAATCTCTTCATAAGGATGTCTCTTTTTCTTTCTGAAGCTTCGCAGGCTGTAACGGTTTTACACTTTTGAAGAAGCATCTCAGTTATAACACCAACTCCTGCTCCAATCTCAAGAACTGAAGCATCCTTATCAAAATCAAACCAGTCCAGGATGTTTCTTCTTATTGGAGAAAGATGGTACAGATAAAAATAGTCATTTTCATCAGCAAGAAAGACACTCATGTCTTTTTTCTTTTTATAAAGTTGTTCGATTTTTTTATACTTGTCCATTAGGGTACCTGTTTTATTGTTTTTCTATACTGACTGTCGAGTTCATGTCATAAAATCCGACTGTGTTTTTGTTTGAGACAACGGAAATCAGAAGGACATCGTACATCCTGTCGTGAACTATAAGGGAACCATCCTTAAAGCTGGTGCAGCTGATGGAAAGCAGATAGTCACCCCCCTGCAGGAACATTTCCTGTTCAAAATCTATGACATAAACATCACCCTTCTTTGCCAGTCCCACACCTGCATTTTCATACATGGTATTGGTTCCGGTGATGTCCTGTCCCTTCAGTGTCTTGAAGGTATAAGTAAAAATCGGATCCTGCACATCCTCGAAAAATTCCACCTTATATTTTATATGGAATTTGTAGCCCTTGATCAGAGTTGCAGAAAGATTTCCCTGCTCATCACATATGGCAAAGTCTGTGATCTTGGCATCCATTATTCCATACTCATCCAGCTTTGGATTGATCTGGAAGCTGTCCTTCCACTTCTTCTCTTTCTTTCCATCTCCTGAAGAACCACTATCATCAGCTTCAGAGCCGCCGGGAACATAGGTTCCTTCCTCCTGAGCCTTCAGGTCCTTTACAGACATTCCGGACATCAGCTTCTTGTATCGGTTGATGGTTTCTCCGGGTGTTCCCTCTCCTACATTTATTCCGTGATCCAGAAGAATGGCCTTGCTGCAATATCTCTCTATACTTGAAAGGTCGTGGCTGACAAAAAGTATAGTCTTTCCACGCTCCTTGAAATCCTCAAACTTTTTGAAGCATTTATTCTGGAAAAATGCATCACCTACCGAAAGAGCCTCATCAACAATTAGAATCTCAGGGTCAATGTTGATGGCTACCGCAAAGGCAAGTCTGACAAACATACCTGAAGAATAAGTCTTAACGGGCTGATACACGAAATCACCGATATCCGCAAATTCCAATATATCATCCAGTCTCTCATCTATTTCTTCCTTGGTGAAGCCTATCATAGTTCCATTCAGGTAGATATTTTCAATTCCCGTATACAGGCTGTTAAATCCCGCTCCCAGCTCCAGAAGTGCAGAGATACGTCCATCAATTTCAACATCTCCCCTGGTTGGACTCAGAACGCCGGTAATGATTTTCAGCATGGTGGACTTTCCGGCACCATTGGTTCCTATGATTCCGACGCAGTCGCCCTTCTTAACCTCGAAGCTAACATCCTTCAGAGCATTATGCTCTCTATATTTAATGCCTCTTCTAACGCCCAGCATTCCCAGTGCGCGATCCTTATTAGTCTCATAGAGGTTGTACACCTTAGAGACATTATTTACTTTTATAGCTATATCATTATCCATATTTCTGTCCTTTTTGACTCATATGCACTACAGCACATCTGCAAAATATTCTCTGAGCTTGTTGAAGATTCGAACGCCGAAGTTAAATACGATCAGCGTGATCACCCAGAAATAAATGGTCCACCAGAGGTTTCCACCCTCCCAGAACCATCTCTTATAAAGCATGCTTTCTCTGAATCCATTGACTATATAAAACATGGGATTCAGCTTGAAAACTGTAAGCAGCTTCGGACTTAACATCTTATTTGCATCCCACATTATTGGCGTAATCCAGACACCAATCTGCAAAACAAATATACTTATAATCTGCGTCAGGTCACGCACGAAAACATTTATGGCGGCGGTAAAATAAACCAGCCCCAGCGTGAAGATAATATTGCAAAAAATGTAATATATCAGCTGTATTGCATAAATCGAAGGTGTGTATCCCATACATATGCAGAGTATTATGGAAAATACAATAAAAAATGCGTGCACAAAAAGAGACGACGTTACCTTTACGAAGGGAAGAATGTCAATATTGAACATAACCTTCTTAACCAGGTAGTCATAGTCTATCAGTGCACCCGTTCCACCGTTCAGGGCATCAGCAAAGAAAAACCATGGGACAATTCCCACCACGATGAAAAGCACGAAAGGGTACTCCTGGTTTTCATTAGATCTGAAGCCGACGGTAAAAATGAACCAGTAAACGAGAATGGTAACTATGGGCTGAATAAACGCCCAGACCATTCCCAGATACGAGCCCGCATATTTAGTTCTAAAATCATTCTTTGCAAGAGTAAACTCCAGCTTGCGATTTTTAATCAGCTCAGCCGGAATCGATTTCCTATTATTCATTAATCTATATCCTTGTTCGAGTCACTCATCAAGGAAAAACAATTCTCAGCAAGCGCCTTCCCCGGCGCGAGTCGAGATTTAGTTTTTCCGTGCCTTGTAGTCTTTGATTCCGCCCCAAAGCTTGTCTTTGTCGGAGAGTGTCAGATCATCAAATGTCATTCCTTCCGGAAGTGGCCATTCTACGCCTATGTCAGGATCTGACCAGAGAAGTCCGCCTTCATCATTTGGATGATAGAAGTCAGTACACTTGTAGCAAAATTCGGCATAATCCGAAAGCACGATAAAGCCATGTGCGAAATTCTTAGGGATAAAGAACTGCTTTTTGTTTTCAGCAGAAAGACGAACTCCGAACCATTTTCCAAAGGTTGCGCTTCCCTCTCTCAGGTCAACTGCCACGTCAAATACTTCCCCATTTATTACGCGGACCAGCTTATCCTGAGGAAACTCCTTCTGAAAATGAAGTCCTCTTAAAACGCCCTTCTTGGAAGCACTCTGATTGTCCTGAACAAACTCAAGAGGTATTCCTGCTTCCTTCATATCATTCATGTTATAGGTCTCCATGAAATATCCTCTCTCATCACCAAACACGGTAGGTGTGATCACCTTGAGACCTTCTATTACAACTCCATCTGTTTCACAATTCTCTACTGTTATCTTGCCCATTTCCGTCTCCTCTATCTAATCTAATAAGTCTTATGTTTTTTTACCCATTCCACAGTTCTTTTTATTCCGTCCTCGAAGCTTATCTCCGGAACAAAGCCTGTGTCCGCCACCAGATCCGTTATATCCGCCTCCAGAACTGTCATGTTTTCATTTTTGTAGTCTCTATCTTCAATTCCGGTTTCCATATTTGGATCTATGGCATCTCTTATGGCATAAATATAATCATATAATGGTCTGCTTTCGCCGGTTCCCACAGTATAACATTTCTGGTCCTTGCCATTTGCCGCAAGAGCTATAAATGCTTTAGCCAGATCATCCACGTAGATATAATCCCATATCTGCTCAGCAGGTGCGAAGTCGATCTTCTCTCCGCGAAGCATGGCATTTATGGCAGACATGACCATGGTACTCTCATTATCTCCGGGACCATAACAGCTGAGGATTCTTCCCCATACATGTCTGATTCCCAGATTTGCACATTCCAGCTGTGAAAGCCTGCAGGCTGCCAGCTTTGCGATGCCGAAGCCTGTCTTGGGATCCTTCGGAAGCTCATCTGAAAGCTTTGCATTAGCAATTCCAAATTCAGCCTGAGTTCCAGCCCCCACAAATGTTTTACATCCGGTTTCATATGCCAGATGAACTGCATCAATAGTAGCCTTAATATTGACCTCCTGCTTGGACACGTTATTTCTTCCGGGGCCAAAGGTATGGGACCATCCGAAATGGAAAAATGCGTCATGCTCCCATCCCAGCTTATCTCTCAGAGTTCTAAGCTCGGAAAGCTCGCAGTCAAAAAGTCTGAGAACTCCATACTCGCTGTTTTCTATTCTTTTTTCATCGGTTTCCACAAGCTCTTCCAGATACTCAAGATTCTCTGACATGGGCCTTACTATGGCCGTTACGTTTATGCCTTTTTCCAGCATAATCTTTGTCACAGCTGAGCCTATCATTCCTGTTGCACCGGTTATTATTACGTCTTTCATTATCTCATTCCACTATCTGTTTATTTCACTATATTTTCAGGAAGCTGTTTATCTCAAGGCTCATCTCGTCTCTTACCTTGTCAGGCTCGGCGATTCTTCTCTTCTCGAACTGACAAACCATTTCAACAGCCTTTTCAATATTCCATACCGGACTCCAGCCGAATACTTCCTTGATTCTGTCGCAGTTCAGCTTCAGGAAGGTTGCCTCGTGAGGTCCACCGTCATACTTGTTCTCCCAGCTGATACCATCGCCCCATGCATTACAGAAGATGTCTGCCAGCTTACCTGTTTCAACACAGTCCACATCATCAGGACCAACGTTGTAATACCCTGCAAGTTTAGTATCCTCATACTGCATTTTAGCTATGGTAAGATAAATGCTGAGGGGTTCCAGCACATGCTGATAAGGTCTTATGGAATAAGGATTTCTGACTATGATATTTTCACCCTTTTCCGCTGCTCTTACGCAGTCAGGTATGATTCTGTCCTTAGCATAGTCACCGCCGCCTATAACATTTCCGGCACGTGCTGTGGAAACGGCGATACCCGCCTCATCCAGAAATGATTTCTTATAGCTATGTGTTACCAGTTCTGAGCAGGACTTTGAATTTGAATAAGGATCATATCCATCCAGAGGATCATCCTCTAAAAATCCACCGGATTTATCTGAATCATCATTATAATAAACCTTGTCTGTAGTTACATTTAAAAATGATTTTACAGAGTCGGTTTTTCTGACAGCCTCGCAGATATTTACGGTTCCCATGACATTTGTCTCATAGGTATAAACCGGATTCTGGTAGGATTCACGAACCAGTGGCTGAGCTGCAAGATGGAGAACTATTTCAGGCTTAACCTCATCAAAAACCTTCATGAGTTTGTCTGCGTCCCTGATGTCAGCCACCACATGATTGATGTCATTTGCCAGACCCGCTCTTTCAAAGAGGCTTGGATCTGTTGGTGGATTCTGGGAATAACCTGTTACTTCAGCGCCAGCCATCAGAAGCATCTGAGTAAGCCAGCTGCCCTTAAACCCTGTATGTCCCGTAACCAGGACCTTCTTACCTTTATAAAAGTCAAGTATGCTCATTATTCTCTCCTCAATTATTAAACGCTTTACAGTTTCTTGATTCTATCGATTGCCTTAACAGTATTTTCGTAGCTTCCGAATGCAGTCAGACGGAAATGGCCTTCTCCGCTTGGACCGAAGCCTGAGCCCGGTGTACCTACTACATTTGCTTCCTTAAGCAGATAATCGAAGAAATCCCAGCTGCTCATTCCATCCGGAGTTTTGAGCCAGATATATGGAGCGTTAACACCACCTGATACTGTGTATCCGGCACTCTTAAGTCCTTCCAGAATGTATTTTGCATTGTTCATATAGTAAGCAATCTGCTCATTTGTTTCCTTCTGACCCTCATCAGAGAATACAGCCTCGCCGGCTTTCTGAACGATATATGGTGCACCATTGAACTTTGTTCCATGACGTCTTGCCCAGAGAGAATTCATGACAGTACCGTCAGCATCTTTAATATCCTTAGGAACTACAGTGTATCCAAGTCTTGTTCCGGTAAATCCGGCATTCTTTGAGAATGATCTTATCTCGATGGCACAGGTACGGGCACCTTCACATTCGTAGATTGAATGAGGAACGTCTGCCTCTGAAATATATGCTTCGTATGCAGCATCATAAACTATTACTGCACCATTCTTGTTAGCATAGTCAACCCACTCCTGAAGCTGAGCCTTATTTATAGTTGCTCCTGTAGGATTGTTAGGGAAGCAGAGATAGATGATGTCCGGAACTTCCTTTGGAAGCTCAGGAGCATAACCATTTTCAGCAGTACATGGCATGTAGATAACATCGCTCCACAGACCTGTCTCTGCATCATAGGTACCGGTTCTTCCACCCATAACATTTGTATCAACATAAACCGGATAAACCGGGTCGCATACAGCAATCCTCTGATTCTTTGTAAATATCTCCTGAATATTTCCGGAATCAGACTTAGCGCCGTCGCTTATAAATACCTCGTCAGCATATATCTCAGCACCCAGCTTCTTATAAACCTTTTCTACAATGGTATCTCTCAGAAATGCATATCCCAGATCAGGCGCATAACCCTTGAAAGTCTCGGCAGATGCCATCTCGTCCACTGCTGAGTGAAGTGCCTTTATAACAGCAGGACAAAGAGGCTGAGTAACATCACCTATACCAAGTCTTATAATTTCTTTATCGGGATTCGCTTCAGTATAAGCACTCACCTTCTTCGCAATATTCGAGAAAAGGTAGCTTCCCGGCAGTTTCAAATAATCTTCATTAGCTTTAAACATATCATTTTCCTCCTTTAGAATTCGCCTTCGTAGACTGTGGTGGCGGGGCCGGTCATGAATACCAGATTCTGTTCTCTGTCCCACCTTATTTTAAGGTCACCGCCCAGCAGTGAAACCGTTATCTCATCATCAGTTTTTCCATTAAGGATACATGCGACTGTGGTGGCTGATGCACCGGTGCCGCAGGCCAGTGTCTCGCCGCTTCCTCTTTCCCAGACTCTCATGTTAACATGCTTTCTATCCAGTACCTGAACGAACTCTGTGTTGATCCTTTCAGGGAAGCATTTGTAATTCTCGAAAAGGGGGCCCTGCTGCTCCAGCGGATAGTCTGCTGTCTCGTCCACAAATACGATAACATGGGGATTTCCCATGGATACGCAGGTTCCGTAATAAATGGTTTCGTTTATTACAATTGGCATATGGATGGCCACTTTTTCATCCTTATCTATGTTTATACCATCCAGTTCATCATCCATAGGCAGCTTGATTCCTACCCCGGAGATTCCCTTCATCACTTCCATTACATTTTCAGGATGATATCCATCCGGCAGGGTTACCGGAACATTTTCAGGCTCAAGTATAGGTCTGCCCATATTTACGGTAGCTTCTGCAACTACCATTCCGTTGTTGGATACTGCCTTATATCCTTCAACCTCCTCCACCGGCCTCACCACCAGATTCAAAGTTTTAACTCCGGCCAGGGTTTCGATGGTTATTATCTTTTTATCCGTCAGGCCATGATCATATACATATTTGCCCACGCAGCGGATACCATTACCGCACATCTGGCTTCTGGAGCCATCGGCGTTGTACATATCCATCATAAAATCCGCCTTGTCACTTGCTTTGATGAGAATAAGCCCGTCAGAGCCAATTCCGAAATGTCTGTCACTGATAGACACTGCAAGTGCAGACGGATCTTCAATTTCGTACTGCATCGCATTTATATATACATAGTCATTTCCGATTCCATGCATCTTTGTAAATTTCATCATTAGTCTCCTTTTTCTGACTATATCACATAGATATACAGAGTATATTCTACCATATATCTACAGGATGTAAAAGAAAAAGTTACCAGCAGGTGAAAAAGATGAAAAAGACAATAAAAAACCACCGAAATAGAATTCCTTTCGGTGGTTTGGGGATTAATTATTTCTGGGGTTTATCATATATTCCCTTACTCAGGTATCTGTCGCCTCTGTCAGGGAATATAACTACGATGTTTCCCTTGTCTATGGTGCCTGCCAGCTTTAATGCTGCTGCCAGGGCTGCTCCTGAGGATGAACCTGCCAACACGCCTTCTTTTGCCGCCAGAAGTCTGGACTTTTCAAAGGCTTCACTGTCGGTTACCTTGATTGCCTGATCCACAAATGACATTTCCATGGTATCGGCTATAAAATCATTTCCGATGCCCTCTATATCGTAATCGGCATGCTCTCCTCCACCGATAATGGAGCCCACAGGATCTGCCAGAACTCCCTGGATGTCAGGATTTTTTTCCTTGAGGTGTCTCATGACCCCCGAGAAGGTTCCGCCGCTTCCGGCGCCTGCCACAAGATAATCTATCTTGCCATCCATCTGTCTGTAGATTTCCGGTCCCGTGGTCTCATAATGTGCCAATGGATTTGACATATTATGAAACTGCTCCAGAGAGATAGAATCAGGAATCTCCTTCAGAAGCTCCTTCGCCTTCCTTTCCGCTCCCAGCATTCCTTCTTCTCTGCTTGTATGAATGATCTCAGCTCCTAAAGCTGACATGATCTGCTGCTTCTCCTTTGAAAACTTTTCAGGAACTGTAAATAAAACCCTGTATCCCTTGTTGAGAGCTGCAACAGCTATTCCTATTCCTGTATTTCCGGCCGTCGCCTCTATTATGGTTCCGCCGGGTTTC
>CADBMW010000135.1 GCA_902795855.1 uncultured Lachnospiraceae bacterium | reverse complement strand
CTTCTCATTTACATGCATTTATATGTGTTTATCTGATTATATTCTAACGGATTAGGTGTCCCATAGTTTACCCATCAATGTCAAAAAAAGGTGCCTGTCACCGTTACAAAAGTGTTACACTATGTAACACTTTCTTAACGGTGACAGGCACCCTTAAATGGCATCCTTGTTATAAACCTAGATCCTTTTCTGCATTGGCCAGCCAGGCTGGTTTGCCTTTTTCATATCTGATATCTCTTTTAAGAGGTGAGTCAACAAGGTATAAATGCACTTCATCTTCTTCCGCGCTGTTTTCTATGTCGGGAGCCATACAGAATACATAGCCGTTATCATTAAATATATACTCTGCGCATTCTGGTTTTCCGTCATTGCATCCCACTACTATAACATGGCGGCACCCGTCTTCGTCATAATACTCATGAGAATAATAATTGTCTCCTGTGCATTTATCGGTGATATCCTCTTTGATGTCTTCAAAAACAAAGAACAGTTTGCCATCTTCCTGTGTGTAGTATTTAATGTCTTCATTGGCATCTTCATCTTTGATCTCGAAAGAAACAAGCGAAACATCATCTGTATCATTTGTTTTATATTCTTCAACAGCTACCTCTGCGCCATTTCCGAACTTTGTGTTAAAGGCATAGGATAACCATGTTTCACCGTGCATGGCATATGTCACGGCGTTGGAGCCAATAAATAGTACTGCACACGCTGCTATCGCATATGCTGTATGCTGTAATCGACGTCTTTGACGATTCCTCTTCCTTTTCTCAAGTGAATCGGCCGTGATCACCGCATTGCTTTCTATCATATCAAATGCTTTTTTGTAGGTCTCATTTTCATACATATGCTTCTACCTCCAGAATATCATTTTTCAGCATATTCCGGGCACGTGACAGCCGTGTTTTAACGTTACTCTCGCTTAAGCCCAGAACCTTTGCGATCTCTGCAACTGAAAAGTCGTCATAATAAAACAGATGTATCACAATACGATATTTGGTCGGAAGCTTCATGACATTTTCCAGAATTTGTTTGCTCTCGTCCTGCTCCGCGAGGGTTAAGCTTTCATTTTCCGGTGAAGCCATAATAAGCTCATCAATGGATATTGTATTCCTATTCCAAAAGCAACGTGCGCGGTCCTTTGCTTTATTGATTGCCACACGCAGCAGCCAGGCTTTAATGTGCTCCTCAGATGAAAATTCCTTTTTGGAGCAATGATACTTTAGGAAAGTATCCTGCACGATATCATCTGCATCCGCAATGTTCTGACATACGCTGAAAGCCGCCGCAAATATATGCTTTTGGTACTGTTCTATCAGTTTTTCTACAGGTTCTCTCATAATAAATGTCCCCGAAATATTTTTATTCAGAAAGGCCTTTCACATATAATACGATTCATGGGGCAAAAAGGTTACAAATTATATTTTCACATAGTAATCAGCTCATATTCACGACTTCCTACACCTATTGCTTCTGCATGTTCCAGGGTTTCAGCCCAGGAAACATTTGGATTACTGTTATGCCATACATCTCCGTGATCATGGAAATGTTCGCTTGCCATGTTGTCGCCAAGCTGGCTGTTTCTTATAGGTTCAGCTTTTTGGCAGAGGTCTACACAGGCCTGGTCCAGTGCAACCGGATCAAATGATGCCAGCATTCCGATATCCGGCAATATTGGCGCATCATTTTCGCCATGGCAGTCGCAGTTCGGTGATACATCGGTTATGAGGCTGATATGAAAATTCGGTCTTCCGCTTACAACTGCAGCCGTGTATTCAGCCATTCTTCTTCCCAGCATCTGCGGTGCGTCCCAATTATCATTTTCTATAGCATCAAAGGCGCAGGCGCCTATGCATCGTCCGCATCCTTTACATTTGTCCGGATCTATCCACGCCTTGTTATCTTCGTAAATTATGGCGTCAGAACCGCATTCCTTGGCACATCGCCGGCATCCCCTGCAGGCTTCGGTTATAACATGAGGATGGCCACTGTTGTGCTGCTGCATTTTTCCGGCACGGCTTCCGCAGCCCATACCTATATTCTTGATTGCACCACCGAATCCGGCCTGCTCATGCCCCTTGAAATGATTTAGTGATATCACAATATCTGCATCCATGACTGCACGACCGATATAAGCCTCCTTGCAATAGACACCATTTGGCACCGGTACCGCTATATCGTCAGTGCCTCTAAGACCATCGCCTATTATGATCTGGCAGCCGGTAGTCACCGTGTTGAAACCATTTATATTTGCACAATCAAGATGTTCCAGTGCATGCTTACGGCTTCCCGGATACAGAGTATTGCAATCCGTGAGAAATGGCATTCCACCATTTTCCTTTATCACATCAGCAACAGCCTTCGCATAATTTGGCCTGAGATATGCAAGATTTCCCAGCTCGCCAAAATGCATCTTTATGGCTACGAACTTTCCGTCCATATCTATCGTAGCGATTCCCGCTTTTCTGATCAGCTTCTGAAGCTTCGCCGGCAGACTAACCCCCAGCACAGTTCTAAAATCAGTAAAATAAACCTTTGATTTCTCCATCATTTGTACCTCCCATAACTTACTTTTTAAAACTCCCCACACCTTTGTTACTTAGATAAATCCTTTATAATGGCTTCTATGATCTCCGGATTTTCGTATTCCATACCGTCTTTTCCATAAACCATAGCAAAAGCAAAGTTATCAGCCATACACTCTTCCGGGTCTACTACATAATCTGTATTCTTTCCGAAAACATCCCAGAAGTTTGTAGCGTCATCCGGCAAATAATATTTGTCACTGCCATCGATCGGAATGAGCGCCGTATCCATACAATCAAAGAAGGCATCCCCCTCCTTCTCAAATGGCTCCTTAGCTATAAGCGCCGTAAAACAGTCTATCTTTTCACCATTTATATCAAAAGTCGCGTATGAATTGTGATGCTCCACATCAGGATTCGAGATATATTTTTCAAAGACAGAAGGAGGAATCTTAAAGTCCTCATCCTGCACTGTAAAATGAATGATACTATACATATCTTTTCTGAAATCAGGATTGTTTCTGGTTATGCAGTGAAATACCTCATGCCACAGAATATACTCGCCATATTCTCTATCTTCAGCTTCATCTGCGCATATTAAATCAACCAAAACCTGTCCCAGGAAAATATTCGTTCCATGGGTATAAGCGCCGCTGTCATTTTCTTCCTTCTGAGTCGACTTGATAAAGGTAATCTCCCCCGTACCAGGAAGGGTGTAACCATTCTGCTCCAGGTCAGCCTTCATCTCGCTTACCATTTTATCTATGCCCGCCTTCTCTTCATCGGTAAACTCCAGCATCTGGTCAGCACCATATTCCTTCAACATTTCCAAAGTACCATTTTTATCCTGGGTTTTATACTGAATATCGCAGGGACTGAAACCGGCAAAATACTGCTCATTTGCAAGATAGCAGGAAACCGCTTCATCCTTATTTGCATAATGATACTCCAGCACCGCCTTCTCTTCAGCTTGCTCAGTGGTCCCAGTTTCCCCAGCTTGTCCTGCATTTCCGCAGCCGGCAAGCATCAAAAGCGAAAGCATCAAAATCGAAAGCGCCAAAAGTAAAAATCTAAACCTTCTCCTCATTTTACCCCCTGTTATTATTTAAGGGTGCCTGTCACCATTACAAAACTGTGACAGTTTGTAACACTTTTGTAATGGTGACAGGCACCCTGATGTACAATATTTACATTATAACATGGGTGAACATATTCGGACAGTAGAAAAGTTGCCGGATTCTGTTGGTTTAGGGGTTAGATATAGATAGAATAACATCAATAATCATCCCAGTATTCAGGGTTGTCCTCGAAGTCATCGTAAGCATCGTCGATGTCTTCAAATTCTTCTTTGTAATCCTCATAATACTGTTCAATGTCGTGATCGTCCGGATCAAATTCAGTTGTGCTTTCCTGTTTTTTCTTCTTTTTGTATGAGCTTCCGGTATGGTCTACAATGTTATTTTTCACGTGTCGGTCGCGGTTATCCCAGATATTGTATACCTTGCCATCAACACATCTGGCTGAATAAATGCATTCACTGCCACTATTCCAGTAATACATAGAGGCGTGATA
Organism: uncultured Lachnospiraceae bacterium; assembly: GCA_902795855.1. Lineage (GTDB taxonomy): Bacteria > Bacillota > Clostridia > Lachnospirales > Lachnospiraceae > Eubacterium_Q. The sequence continues at coordinate 2,331 of CADBMW010000135.1, read as the reverse complement.
TATCTCACCTTTTATATGTTGAACATTAAAATTCTTATGATACTCAGAATGCATTCCCAGATCAGTACTGTCTATTTGGGATTCTGACATCCCAACATAAGGGGCTTCCTTTTTCTTGGCCTCTTCTTCCTCAGCTTTTCGCTTTCTTGCAGCCTCCAATTCTTCCCGATTTTTTCTGTCTTCTTCGTCATATTCTGCTTTATGGGATGAATATGTTTCTTCTACAGCATTTATCTTTTTCTTTACAAATGCCAGTTGCTCTTTGTTTAACTCTACATTAATGAATTCAGCTTTCATATCAGGCATTATTTTGTAATCCATCCATTCCTTGGCCGCTCTATATTCACCTTTTTCATAATCAATGCAGACATCGCAAAAATATTTTCCGAAGGAGAAACTATAGGTATATACTGACTTCCCATAATAGTCCCTATTCATGAGTTCAAACTCTTTCTTAGCCTTTTCGTATTCTCCGTCCATGACAAGCTGCCAGGTAGCATCGTATTTTTTCTTAATTTCAACGGTAAGCCATGGCTGAAAGATGAGGCAGAATACAGTCACACTTACGAGTGTACCAAAGACAGCCACTTTAATGTTATTTTTAGTTTTAGCATCCAGTTTACTCATAGCCGCTCCTCCTCTCAACGAAGATTCAGTCCGCCTTACAAAAATTTATCTCCAGAAGCTTATCCATGTATGCCTTTTTCCTGCTGTCCGGCAGGGTCATGAACTGATAATTCATCAGCTTTATCAGTATTTCATCAGCTGAATTGATTCCCAGGTTCCTGATTCTCCTCAGCTGTTTCTTGCTGGTTTCACCGTCCTTAGTATACACGCCATTCACCAGGTTCTCTAAGGTATTATACCCCGCCCGCTTAAGACAGTGATAAGCTCTGACAGAAAGATCCAGAACCTCAACATCCTGCTTCATTTGGTCATTGGTAAATATAACCTGAAAATGAAATGTCTTCCTGCCTTGTTCCAATAGTAGAAATACTTCCTCAATGGTTATACCTTCCAGGTATTTATTCATCTCCTTTGTTACGTTCTCGTTCAGTTCTATCATATTCGACGCCTCCATACGTATCTTTTACTATTTCTTTTACTCCATGGCAGCCGATAGTTTTGATTTTATCCTCAAACTTCTTGCTAACCATTCTGGCAAGATACTTTAGTTCTGATACATCAGGAGCCACAGCGGTTGCGTGGATACGGTTCTTTCCGGTCATAACATACAGCTCGGTCACATACCCGGTCCGGTTGAGGTACTCCAGGAGATCCTCGTACTCATCATCTACCATCGTAATCTCCATAAGCATTTTCACATTATCCTCACGAAATATAACCGCCTTGTAGCCGCGTATTACCCCCGCTTCCTCAAGCTTCACAACACGCTTTTTCACCGCCACTCTGGACAGGCCAAGTCTCTCGCCTATCTCCGCAAATGTCATTCGCCCGTTTGCCCTCAACAGCCTGAGAATATCCTTATTTGTATCATCAATATACATAAGCATCCTCCAATTTTTATCAGCGTCGACTCTGATTGATTTGATTATACGTCTTTGATGAGACGAATTTCAATAGGCGAGGTTACGAACCGTAACCGGTGCCTGTCACCGTTACAAAAGTGTTACACTTTGTAACACTTTCTTAACGGTGACAGGCACCATTAAGCCGTTAAGCCACCATCTCATTTACCATGCTGATGGCATTTATCAGTTGCAGGATTCTTGCATTGTAGTAGGCTTCCTCCCGCTTCTTCATCTTCGCATATTTATTCTTTTGTTTCCTGGTTCTCCTTGGCATGCTGTCCACATTGTCAAGCAGGTCAGCCCTGAAGTTGTCATGCCTTCTGATGTAGATCATGAATTGCATTATGGTGTCTGACTCTTTTGCATCCTTCTGGAAATGATATTCCGCATCTTCGTATCTGAGTATGTTCAGATCCGTCGGCATGGTATTGCCGTGATAGAGGACGAAGTCATCCCAATCTTTGAGATATACTATCTTCCAATAAGCTATGTCTGAAAGAACGTATAGCTTGTCATCTATCAGTTTGAATATCAGACCATTTTCGTCTGCATATCTTTCGATATATTCGTACTCTTCTTCAAATATACTCTTCATTGATTTGTTCTCAGTCATCATGGTGTAGTCCTCCTTTATAATTTTTGTTGTGTTTGGTTTTATCTAATTCTACTCTACACCATAAGCTGTCCCATATTTTACCCTAGTGAACTACTCGGGTTACTATTCACACTTTCCCAGATATGGTATCTTTCACATAAAGAGTTTACGGCCATATAAAAATGCCAAGAAGCCAGAAAAAAT
>CADBMW010000134.1 GCA_902795855.1 uncultured Lachnospiraceae bacterium | reverse complement strand
CTGCGTAGATTCTTATATGAAGAGGTATCTGCTCAGAATGATCGAGCTATATAGATCTAAAGCTGCAGGTGTGGATGTATGGCATGACGGAAGGTTTATTGATAACTGGGCAGGTGATGAGATACTTTCGGAGATAAGGGAATGCTTTGCACATTACGATAAGGATGATATAAAGAAAGCACTTATAAAAACACATGAACTGTTTGCTCGTATAACCAGGGAACTGGCTGAGTTAGAAGGATACGAATATCCGGTAGGTGCAGAGAAATGTGCCAAGGAATATTTATTGTTATAGTAGTTATATCCGAAAGAGGAACTGATAAAAGAAAAGTATGGACCCGGGAATCCGGATATGCGTACATTAAAAGCAGTAAAAACAATTAATAATGCATAAGGACAAGAAAGGCAGAACCCGACAAAGAGTGCATAAAAAGTCGGGACGAGAATACTCTGATGTGAAATAATGAGTTTGAATGTGAGTGAGGTGACCGTAATGAAAGACTGGATAGAAGGATTTCAGGCTTCAATTGATTATATAGAACAAAATCTGTCGAAGGAGTTGGATTTCGAAAAGATTGCAAAGAAAGCTGCACTATCTTCGTTCTATTATCAGCGGATCTTTGGTGCTATGTGTGGCATGACTGTCGGAGAATACATCCGTTCTCGGCGTATGACGCTGGCGGCACAGGAACTCTTTGGGTCTGATCGAAAGGTAATCGATATAGCAGCAAAGTATGGCTATGACTCTCCCGACAGTTTCGCAAAAGCTTTCCAGCGCTTTCATGGAATCACTCCGACTCAGGCAAGAGAATCCGGAGTAGAACTACGGTCGTTTGCTCCGCTTCATATCAAAATAACATTGGAGGGCGGAAGTATGTTAGATTACAAAATTGTTGAAAAAGCACCATTTACAGTAGTGGGCATAAAAAAGAGTTTTGACTGTGAGACAAGTTACAGTGAAATTCCAAAATTCTGGGACGAGTGGATGTCAGACATGAAAGGTTTAAAAGGAATGTTTGGCATATGTACGGAAATGGACGGAAAAACCTTTGACTACTGGATCGCTGATCTGTATGAACCATGGAAGGATGTTCCGGAAGGATGCAGTACATATCAGATTCCCGGTGGACTCTGGGCACTTTTCAAGTGCAAGGGACCTCTGCCGGATAGTATGCAGAAAGTCAATACACAGATCTGGTCAGAGTGGCTCCCTTCATTAAAGGACTACACCCTGGCGGCTAATTATTCATTGGAATTCTATATGCCACCGGCGAAAAATCCTGCGGATACAATCAGCTATATATGCATTCCATTAAATAAAGTGTAAGAGGTACAAATATGAGACGACTTACCGGATTCAGCTTGATGCAGCCTGATTATGCAAAACCGGAGTACCGCAGGCTTCCGGATTATGTATTGCATGATCTTGGCTTGGAGACTTTTTGTGAGAGCGCATCAAAAGACGACAAGGAACGTCGTCTGATCACGAATGTACTTTCAGATATAACTGATGATGTAAGCGTTGCAGAATATCGCTGTCAGATTTTTGCGGATATTCTTCGTCTGCCGGAGCTGAGAATTACCATGCTGGAATTATTCGATAAGATACAGTTTATGAAAGATTTTTCCAGCATGCATAAATCTGCAGATGAGGAGATTGGCTTATGGCATCTGTTCCATCGGCTTGAGGAGCTGAACGACTATATCAAAATCGTAGAAACTATGAGGGACTGCCTTTCGGATAAAAGGATTCAGTCCGAGGGACTGACTAAACTTCGTGATTATATTAATGAGCTTTATGAGGATGCTTTCTTTGCTGAAATGAAGAAGGATATCGCTGCACTCAAAATAAAAGCATCTGATGTGCAGAGCGTTACTCTTGGCGTAAATGTCAACGAGCGTTTTGAAGCTGTAAGTATAGGGCTGGTTTCTGTTAATAAGAAACCATTTAAAAAGTCAGGAATTGTCGGCAATTTTGCTGATGCGATAGCATCTAAAGATAAAATTCAAAACACTGAAGACTGGGACGGCGATATGCACTATCAGCTTATCGACAAGGAGGAAAGAAAAGGCTTCGCTGACTATATGGAGAAGAATACAGGCCTCCTTAATGCCATGTCTACAATCGTAAATGCTACGGCTGATGGTGGAATGGCAAACTCAACTTTCTACCTGGATGAAGTGGTGAATAAAATGCTTGGTTCCCTTGTGAAGAAGCTAAGAGATACACTTACCAGATACGCAAATGTGGCAATAGTGAATGTTTCAGGTTTGGTGCCGGAATTTATATACTACATCAGATGTGCAGAGTTTATCAGTGGTCTGATGGAAAAGGGCTGTGTATTCTGTGAGGCAAAGCCTGAGGCTGAGGGAGAGACATCCATGGTGGCAAGAGACTTCTATAATCTGAAGCTTGCCATGAATATGGAAGATGTCAGTGATATAGTATCCAATGACCTGACCTTTGATCAGAAAAACACTGTCTATATTCTTACCGGTGCAAATCGCGGAGGAAAGACAACTATCACACAGGCTGTTGGTCAGTTGTTTGTTCTGGCACAGGGAGGACTATTTGTTCCTGCTGAGAGCTTCCACTATGTTCCCTGCGACTGTATTTACACTCACTTCCCGGCTGACGAGGATAAGACCATGGATTTGGGAAGATTGGGAGAGGAGTGTGTTCGTTTCAAAGAAATGTTTTCTCGGTCTACAAGCAGAAGTCTCATGCTTCTGAACGAGACATTCTCCACAACATCATTTGAGGAAGGTTACTACATAGCAAGAGATTCAATAAAGGCGCTCCAGACTAAAGCAGTGAGAACAATATATAATACCCATATGCACAAACTGGGAGAGGACGCTGAGAAACTTACTCGTGAAAGTAATGGTGCGGGAGCGGCCTCACTTATAATGCAAACGGATGATGGGAAGCGTTCATTTAAGGTGAAATTGGCAAAGCCAGAGGGCTCGTCCTACGCAAAGGATATAGCCGAAAAGTACGGCGTGACTTATGATATGCTTGTTGAGAATAATCAGTGGCTTGGAGAGAAGTGAGCTAAGGAAAATGAAATCAGCTGCTTCAGAGAAAAGAAACCATACCTTTTTGTAATAGTAGAAGAATTTAATATGAGTCAGATCTAAGTAATAGCATATATTGGCAATAAGATGATAGATTGTCGATATATGCTTTTTTGATACCGAGAATTGGGAGTTCAAGGTGATTTATTATAACAAAGGTAATTATTTCTGCAACCGCAAAAAGATATATAGTTGTGGAAATAATATAGAAAAAAAATAAGCTATTGTGGTACAATCAACCTATAAAGCAGGTTCCTCGGTTGCTGTTCTTTTCTCTGATCTGAACGGTCAATGATCAGGGATTTTTGTTGCGCTTTTGTTGTATCGTTGGGTATAAGATTAGGTCATAAAGTGGTAAAACAAATTTGTTTGATTAAAAGGAGGAATAAAATTATGTCTGGATTTGATAAAGAAATAAAATGGGAATTTGATGAGTATCCAACTGATCAGGAAATAGAAGCCAGATTAAAGGCGAATAATTATCCTGATGGAGTCTGGTTTATGAT
>CADBMW010000133.1 GCA_902795855.1 uncultured Lachnospiraceae bacterium | reverse complement strand
GAAAAGAAAACAGTAACTCTTGAAAATGGATCCACAAGACAGAATCTTGCTATGCTGGTTATTCCGGATTCAGTTACATCTATTGGAAAGTATGCTTTCCGTGGATGCGATAAGATCAATATGGTAAAGATCAGCCGTAAGTTTAATTCCTTTGATAATACTGCTTTCCATGCTGCTGAAGAGCAGAGCGGTAAGATGGTTTACTATGTATATAGATATGATTATAGTGACATAAAAGCTGAGGATCTGGATGGAAATATAGATCCTACCAGATATCTGTCACAGGCATATACTCATGTAAAGAATTCATACCCTGGAGACTATACAGAAAGAGTTGCATTCATTACAGAAAATATAGTTAAGGTTTATTATGCTGATGAAAAGGGAAATAAAACCAGCGAGGCTATAGTTTCTACAGACAGACTTCCAATAGTATTCGGAAAGAGCGTTATGCTCACTGCTGAATCAATTGGTGAGTCAAAAGCCGGTGTTAAGTTTAAGTCTCTTAGTGACAAGCTTAACGTTACAGAAAATGGTAATATAAGTGTTAAAAATAATACTGCAGTGGGAGAGGCTACTGTAAGAGCTTATGATGCTACAGGTGGTGGCGGCTTCTATGATGTTACTTTCCAGATTGCTGACTATTCACAGTTTGTAAGCAGCATGACTATTATAGATGGTACAGGTAAAACTGCAGCTGGTACTTATGACATCTTCCTTGGGGATTCAGCAGTATTTTCAGTAACAGATGTTAAATCTGCTGTTCAGGGTGGAGTTGTAAAGCCTGAGAACAAGATGATTGTTTGGACATCTTCAGATCCAAGCATAGTTATTACACCTGCTGATGCATATTGGAACACAGTATATATCAGTGGTAATGCTGCAAAAGAAAGTGTTACTATCACAGCTGAAGCATTATATGGAAATGCCGGAAATACAAAGAAGACATTTAATGTAAATGCTTATGCAAAATGTGGTAACGTAACAGCTGCTATAGTTGCTACAGGTGTTGAGCTTAAGTGGACTGAGGTTGGATTCGCTAAGGGCTATGATATCTACAGAAAGGTAGAGGGAGTAGATAAGGAATTCAAGAGAGTAGGTAATTCAAAGGAAGCTTCATACATTGATGAGAGTGTAGCAAAGGATACAAGCTTTGTTGGTAAGAAGCTGGAGTACTATGTACAGGCAAATGCCGGTAAGGATAATAAGTCTGCACCAGTTGCTCTCGATTATAATGTTGAGATAATAGCGATTGGAGATGACACATATACACTTAATGCGGATGGTAGTGCATCCTATACCGGAAATAAGAAGAATGCTGCATCTATTTCTGTTCCTAACACTGTTAAGATAGGTGGAAATGAAGTTAAGGTAACTGCCATAGCTCCATCTGCATTTAACGGAAGTAAAACACTTACATCTGTAACAACAGGTGATAATGTAAAGACTGTAGGAGCAGGTGCTTTCCAGAATTGTCCAAAGCTTGAAACAGTAACTCTCGGCAAGAACGTTACAACTGTAGGAGCAAATGCATTCTCAGGTTGTAAAAAGCTGAAGAATCTTACAATTGGAGATTCAGTTACTACAATTGGCGATAGCGCTTTCAAGGGATGTAAAGCACTCACAAGCATTATAATTCCTAAGAAAGTTAAATCCATCGGTAAGCTGGCATTCTCAGGATGCAGCAAGCTTTCAGATGTAACCTTCAAGACAACCAAGCTTACAAAGGTTGGTAAGAAGGCATTCAAGACAATCAAGAAGGGTGCTAAGTTTACATTCCCTAAGAAGAAGTTTAAGAAGTATAAGAAGCTTATAAAGAAATCAGGTGCGCCTAAGAAGGCTAAGTATAAGAAAGGCTGATTTTATATAAGATAGTACCATATCGGCGTCGGTTTATACCGGCGCCGTTTATATTTTTATGTTGTTTGTATTTATTATTTGTGTTAAACTCTTGAAAGAAGCGTTTTGTAGTAAAATAGGAGGGGTAGTAACGTTATGGACAGATTCGAACAACACACACAGGACATTAACCTCGAGAGAGATTATACTATAGAGGTATCAGATATAGTGGCTGAAGTATATGAAGCTCTGTCTGAAAAAGGTTACAATCCTGTAAATCAGATAGTGGGTTATATAATGAGTGGTGATCCTACATATATCACCAGCTACAAGGGTGCAAGAAGTCTTATCATGAAAGCTGAAAGAGATGAGATACTTGAACTCCTTATGGAGAATTATATCGAGACCAGACTAAAATAGCATTTGGGAAGAGGAGAGGATCATATCAATGAGAATCATGGGACTGGATTTTGGAGATAAGACGGTTGGTGTAGCACTGACTGATGAACTTCTTATGACAGCTCAGCCCCTTGAGACTATCTGCCGTGAAAGATGGAATAAATTCAGAAAGACACTTAAGCGGCTTGATGAGATCATTTCCGAGTACAACGTTGAAAAGATAGTAATTGGCAAGCCTCTCAACATGGATGATACCGAGGGTGAGAGGATAGAAAGAACACGTATTTTTGAAGAAGAATTAAGGAAAAGAACAGGACTGGAGATAATCGAGGTGGATGAAAGACTTACCACCGTAGAGGCAGATGAGATACTTGATGAGATGGGGGTTCCCAGATCAGAGCGGAAACAGTATATCGACAAGATAGCTGCCACCATAATTCTGGAATCGTATTTGAGGTGTGGGAAGGCAAAAAGAATAACGAAAAAAGAAAAGATTTGATTCGGAGGAGATAAATTGTCTGAGACAAAAAATGAGACAGTTAAGATCATTCCCCTTGGTGGTTTGGAACAGATCGGAATGAATATAACTGCCATAGAATATAAAGATGACATACTGGTCATCGACGGCGGACTTGCATTTCCGGATGATGATATGCCGGGAATAGATCTGGTAATACCGGATATTACATATTTAAAAGAAAATAAAGAAAAGATTCGTGGAATGGTTGTGACTCATGGACATGAGGATCACATTGGTGCCATTCCTTATATTGAGAAGGAAATAAATATTCCTATATATACAACCAAGCTTACCATGGGACTTATTGATTATAAGCTGACTGAGCATGGCCTTGTAGATAACATCAGGAGAAAGGTTGTTACCTACGGCCAGACCATAAATCTGGGTGTGTTCAGAATCGAGTTTATAAGAACCAATCATTCTATTGCAGATTCTGCAGCTCTGGCAATATATACCCCGGCGGGTATCATAGTTCATACCGGAGACTTTAAGGTAGATTATACCCCTGTATTTGGTGGCGTGATAGATCTGCAGAGATTTGGAGAGCTGGGTAAGAAGGGTGTGCTTGCGCTGATGGCTGATTCCACAAATGTGGAACGTCCCGGATATACACCATCCGAGAAAACAGTGGGCAAGACCTTTGATCATATATTTGATGATAACAGAAACCATCGTCTCATAATTGCGACCTTCGCATCCAATGTGGACAGAGTTCAGCAGATTATAAATTCTGCATATAAGTATGGCCGCAAATGTGTTGTTGATGGAAGAAGTATGGTGAATATAATCAAGATCGCTACTGAGCTTGGTTATATAAATATACCTGATAATACCCTTATAGATATAGATGAAGCAAAGAATTATCCCGGAGAGAAATTGGTTTACATAACTACAGGAAGTCAGGGTGAGAACATGGCGGTTCTTTCAAGGATTGCTGCATCTGTTCACAATAAGATTTCCATAGTTCCCGGTGATGTTGTAATTTTTTCATCGAGCCCGATTCCCGGAAATGAGAAATCGGTTTACAGGGTAATGAATGAACTGGAGCAGAAGGGGGCAAGGGTTATATATCACGAGACCCATGTTTCCGGACATGCATGTCAGGAGGAGTTAAAGCTTATCTATGCTTTGACCAAACCTAAATATGCAATTCCTGTTCATGGTGAATACAGACATCTGAAACGCCATTCGGAGCTTGCTCATGAGATGGGCATTCCTAAGGAGAGGATTAAGATCCTCATGTGTGGCGAGGTTCTGGAATTAGGCGAGAACAAATTCGATGTTATAGATAAGGTTCCTGCAAGAGGTGTCTTTGTAGATGGTCTTGGTGTAGGAGATGTGGGAAATATAGTTCTCAGAGACAGACAGCATCTGTCAGAAAATGGAATCATGATAGTATTTGTTACACTGGAAAGTGGAAGCAATCAGATTCTTGCAGGTCCGGATATAGTATCCCGTGGATTTGTATATGTTAGAGAGTCGGAGCTTCTTATAGAACAGTGTAAGGACGTGGCTTCCGAAACCCTGTACAATTGTCTGGGTGATGAGTATGCTGACTGGAGCAGAATTAAAAACAGGCTGAGAGAAGATCTGGGACAGTTCCTTTGGGAGAGAACCAAGAGAAGCCCGATGATACTTCCTATCATATCAGAGGTTTAATCATGGATGAAATCACAAACAAGTGTAAAGAGCTGAATCATCTCCTCAGGGAGTCTTCTGAATATATTACCTATGTTCAGGCAAAGAATGCCATAATGGCAAATGAATCACTTTATTATTCTCTGATGGATTTTAAACATATGTATACAGATGTGCTTCAGTATACGGAAGGAAATCCATATGACGAGATACTGAGAATGTGTAATGAGAATGATGAGCTTCTTCACAACTCAACGGTAAATGAATATCTGAGAGCGGAGAGCGCATTTTCAAGGCTGGTCAAAAAGGTGCTTAGGGAAACCTCAGAGGGACTTTTAGATCAGTAATAAAGAGTAACTATTAATAGGACGAATTAATTATTATGAACAAAGCAAAAAATGCCAGAAGAAGAAAAGCATACAGAACAGAGAACAGGCTGAGGGTCGCACTTTATTATGCCTTCCAGCTGCTCGTGGATGCGGTTATCATACTGATCTTTGTAAAAGGATTCTCTATGTCATATAACTTTTCTCATGACGTATTCTATGATTCAGCAAAGAATGCAAAGAATACCGATATTGTAAAAGTTACCATACTTGAGGATTCATCTACAAAACAGGTTTGCGATACTATCTATGAGGCCGGCGTCATCAAGAATAAGTATGTAATGATGGCAAAGATTAAAGTCAGTGAAGTGGGTAAAAATATAAAGCCCGGAACCTATACTCTGTCACAGTCCATGACTTACAATGAAATAATCGCCATTATAACAGGTGGTGTTGCCATAAACGGAGTAGAGTATAAACAGGAAGAAGAAAAGCTTGAGATAGCTACGCCGCTGGATGCGGGAGAGATACATGATAATTCGGAAGTTGGTGCCGGAGGCGGAGTAGAAGGCGAAGAAGGCGGAGCCTCTGAAGGTGATGATGATTATGTACCACCTGAAAATAATGAGGGAGAATCCGGCGAAGGAGAAGTTACTGAGTAACGGACTGACATAGTTGTATCTGAAATGATACAGAAAAAATTGAACGATTAATAGCACGAAAAATAACAAGAAAAATAATACGAAAGCCTCTTTCAGGAGAAGGGGCTTTTGTAATGTAGCGAATTTTTCGGTTTATGAGATGCAGAATATGGTGGATGAGATATGGATTTTGAGAGGATAAGGGATTTTATAATATCTTTTCAGGATGATGAGGATTCATTTCTAAACGAACTGAGACTTAAGTCTGAAAATGAAGGGGTTCCCATCATAAGAAAAGATGCGGAGCAGTGGATAAGATTTCTACTGAAACAGATAAAGCCTGAAAGGGTTCTGGAAATAGGAATGGCTGTAGGATATTCAGCCATTGTTATGGCTGAAGAGCTTTCAAAGCTGGGAGACGCGTGGCATATCGATACCTGCGAACTGGAGGAAAGTATGATCCAAAGGGCAGGGGAGAATATGAAAGCAGCCGGCTTTGACTATGGGATTACGATCCACAGTGGAGATGCTTCGGCGACCCTGGATGGTCTGACAGGCAAAGTATATGATTTTATATTTATTGATGCGGCAAAGGCACAGTATATGGACTATCTGAAAAAAGCCCTTAAACTGTCCCATCCCGGAACAATGATTGTAACAGATAACATTTTTGAAGATGGTAAGGTTCTGGAATCTCATTTTCTGGTTGAAAAAAGAGACAGAACCATTCATGACAGACTTAAGGAATATATACATTATATTACCCATACCCATGAGCTGGATACGGTACTGCTTCCGGTGGGGGATGGCATGGCTCTCAGTGTTGTTTTGTAAAGACTTTGGATAAACGAAAAAGAGGTAGAGTATGAAAAAGTGCGAACTTTTGATTCCGGCTGGCGGCCTGGAAACTTTAAAGGTAGCTGTAGACTACGGCGCAGATGCAGTTTATATAGGTGGAAACCGATTTGGCCTCAGAGCGAAGGCTGATAATTTTACATATGAAGAAATGCAGGAGGCTGTTTCCTATACCCATGAGCATGGTGTAAAACTGTATGTAACTGCAAATATCTATGCTCATAATGAAGATATAGAAAAAGCAAGGCAGTATTTTGAGGAACTGAAATCAATAGGACCTGATGCGGTGCTTATTTCAGATCCGGGGCTTTTCAGCATAGCAAGAGAGGTTTTTGCAGATTCCGGCGTGGATATACATATCAGCACTCAGGCAAATAATACAAATTATATGACCTATAAGTTCTGGCATGATATGGGAGCTACAAGAGTTGTAGCTGCAAGAGAGCTTTCTCTGAAGGAAATCCGTGAGATTAAGGATCATATACCTGAGGACCTGGAAATAGAAGCCTTCATGCATGGGGCTATGTGTATTTCATATTCCGGAAGATGCCTGCTTTCAAATTATTTTACCGGAAGAGATGCCAACAGAGGTGCATGTACCCATCCCTGCAGATGGAAATATGCGGTTATGGAAGAAAACCGTCCCGGAGAATATCTTCCGGTGGAAGAGGATGAACGAGGAACCTACATATTTAATTCAAAAGATCTGTGTATGGTAGACAAGCTTCCTGATCTCATAAATGCAGGAATAGATTCATTTAAAGTAGAAGGAAGAATGAAAACTAATCTCTATGTAGCCACAACTGCAAGAACCTACAGAGAGGCTATAGATGATTATTTTGAAAGTCCTGAGCTTTATGAGTCAAAGATAGAGCATTATAAGGAAGAAATATCTGCCTGCACCATGAGAGATTTCACCAGAGGCTTTTATTATGGAAAGCCTTCGGAGGAAGATCAGATATATGACAACAATACCTACATTAGAAATGCCATTTACATGGGCAGGATTGAAGAGGTTAATGGAGACGGAACCATCGAGCTGTATCAGAAGAATAAATTCTCTGTGGGAGACAGACTCGAGGTCATGTTCTTTGATGGAACAAATTCCCAGATCGTGATTACTGGGATAACTGATGATTATGGCCATAGTCAGGAGTCGGCCCCTCATCCAATGCAGCATATAAAGATCAGCTTCGAATCTGAGGATGGAAGGAAGCCTGAAAAAGGGATGCTGCTGAGACTAAGAGAGGAAGATGAAGAGACATAAGGAAACAGTGGCTTGAAGAAACTGAGGTTTTATGTCAAATGAAGAAAATACCTCGAATTATTTGTGCAATATGCACAAATTTTTAGTGTGTTTTAGTATGCATAAACACAACCTATAGAGGTTTTATGGTGAATATGTAATAAAAATTCGAAAAATGCTCTTTTTATTTGATTATTTTTTAGCTTATGATATAATACTTATGTTAACGTGTTGAAAGAATGCGTTTAGGTGTGGATATAAAGACACATGGTTAAAAAAGGAGAAGTATATGCGACTTACAGGTGCAAGAAAGAGAATACGTGTCGGCGACCTTCTGGTTGAAGCAGGAGCTATAACCGACGAACAACTCCAGGAAGCCTTAGCCAAGCAGAAAGAAGAAGGTGGAATGCTTGGTAACATCATAATGGAGATGGGCTTCATCTCAAGAGAACTTCTTATTACAGTTCTTACCACCCAGATGGGAATAGAATTCTGTGAAATCAATTCAGTTCAGATAGACGAAAATGTTATCAAGATGGTTTCAAAAGATCTGGTTCAGAAGTACAAGGCAATGCCTATCGGATTCAATCCTGATAACCCGAACATGCTTCAGGTTTGTATGGCTGATCCTATGGATCTCATGGCAGTGGATGACATCAGTATATCCAGTGGTATGCAGGTTGAACCACTTCTTGGTTTTGAAGATGAGATAGAAAATGTTATAGGTAAGTATTACGGAAGTGCCGAGGCTATGGAAGCTGCTGAAGCTTACAAGCTGGAAATGGGTACCGGCGAAGAGGAAGAAAGCGCCTTTGCTGATGAAGTAGATAATTCACCTATCGTTCTTCTTGTTAATCAGATTATAGAAGGTGGAGTCAGACAGAGAGCATCCGATATTCATATCGAAGCTCTTGAGTCAAATGTACGTGTAAGATATCGTATAGATGGTGCCCTGAAGCAGGTTATGACATACGAGCTTAGTATATTACCGGCTATCAGCGCCCGTATTAAGATCATAGGTGGTATGGATATCGCCGAGAAAAGAAAACCTCAGGACGGTCGTATCACTATTATAGTAGATAGAAAAGAGTTCGATGTCCGTGTTTCTATCCTTCCTACAGTGTTCGGAGAGAAGACGGTTATGAGACTTACTTCCAAGGACGGACTTACAAAACCTAAGTCAGGACTTGGATTTACACCTGAGGAAATTGAGGTATTTGATGGAATCCTCAGTAACCCTCATGGAATCATTCTGGTTACAGGTCCTACAGGTTCCGGTAAATCAACTACTCTTTATACATCTCTTTCAGAGCTGAATAAAGAAGATGTTAATATCATCACAGTTGAGGATCCTGTGGAGGCTAATATAAATGGTATCAATCAGGTTCAGGTTAATGTAAAAGCTGAGATGACCTTCGCGGCAGCTCTTCGTTCCATTCTCCGTCAGGACCCTGATATCATAATGATAGGAGAGATCCGTGATGGCGAGACTGCTCAGATAGCAGTACAGGCCGCTATCACAGGACACTTGGTTGTTTCTACACTACATACAAACTCAGCTGCATCAACAGTTACCCGTATCATCGATATGGGAATCGAACCATATGTTGCAGGTGATGCTCTGGTTGGAGTTATAGCTCAGAGACTTGTTCGTAGACTTTGTACATCATGCAAAGTTCCTCGTCTTGCAGAAGATGATGAAAAGAACGTGCTGGGTGTAGAGGATCCGGAAGATGATATAGTAATATATGAGCCGGTCGGATGTCCTCTGTGTAATGATACCGGATACTCAGGACGTATCGGTGTGTATGAAATGATGCCTGTATCTCGTGAGCTTCAGGCAGTTATAGCAAGAGGTGCCACAGCCGACGTTATAGAAAAACAGGCTCTGGAAGAAGGAATGTCAACACTTAAGATGTCAGCGGCAAAGCACGTGCTCAGCGGTGTTACTTCTATATCTGAAATGAAGAAGATCGTTTATACAACGGGTGATACATATTAAAATGTAATATACACTATATATCAAAAATGAAAAAAGGGGAGGATATAAGGCATGATTGATATGGACGAGCTCCTCAGCCTCGCGGTTGATGAGAATGCATCCGATATACATCTGGCTGTCGGAATTCCACCAAAGTTCCGTATAAATGGTGGTCTTCAGGAAGTTGATGTGCCACCACTTACATCTCAGGAAGCTGCAGATAGTATAGGCATGACAATGAATGAAAGACAAAAAGCCATCCTTAAGGACAGAGGTGAGTGCGACTTTGCTTATTCAGTAGGCGATAAAGGTCGATTCCGTGTAAATGTATATATGGATAAAGGTAACATGGCAGCAGCTTATCGAAAGATAGATACTGTTATACCTAAGCCAGAGCAGTTGGGACTTCCACCTGCCGTGGTAGATCTTTATAAGAAGAAGAGAGGACTTGTTCTGGTTACAGGACCTACAGGTTCCGGTAAATCAACAACACTTGCTTCTATTATAAATAAGGCGAACGAAAACACCAGTAACCACATTATAACTCTTGAGGATCCTATAGAGTACATTCATCACCATAAGAAATCTATAGTAAACCAGAGAGAGCT
>CADBMW010000132.1 GCA_902795855.1 uncultured Lachnospiraceae bacterium | reverse complement strand
CGATATTACCTGCTCCTGCAGCAGCAACTACCGCTTCTACGCTATCAACGTCACAGCAAGGGTTATACTACCACATCCCACCCTACAATGCAAGGACTTTTTTCGAAATTTCATAAAAATAAAATAGCCGAGCATTCTACCAATACTTTTCGAGGACCTTTCGGGCCACCCCTAGATGCCGAGAAAAGTATTATGGTAGATGCGAGGCTACTATTATTTCGTTATTTAAGTTTTCCTTTGAAGCCGCCCTTCTTCAGAAGCTTCTTATATGAAGCTTTCTTTTTCTTAGGTACGGATACTTTGAATTTCTTGTAGGATTTTTTTCCTGCGTTTTTGAAGGCGCCGCTGCCAACCTTCTTAAGCTTTTCGCTTGTTATCTTCATAGACTTCATGGACTTACAGTTGAAGAACGCCTTGCCGCCTATAGATCTGAGCTTTGACTTATTTGCGAAGGTTACCTTAGCCAGCTTTGTACATCCGTTGAACGCGCTCTTGCCTATGAATTTTACGTTTCTTCCTATTACAACGCTGGTAAGATTCTTGCAGCCTGAATATGCTTTATCAGCTATACCTATTACCTTATAGGTTACACCATCTATTGTAATAGTATCCGGAATTACATCTGATTTAACCTTCTTATTAGCAGGTCCCTGATAGATTACATATGATCCTGCTATATCGTCGTCACTTGCTTCTCCAGCCTCATCTGGATATTCATCCTCGGCTGCTACAACATATTTTCCTTTGCCGTCAGCTGAAACAAGTGCTGTTCCAGGAGCCGCGCCAGCCGCTGCAGGTGCTGCAGCAGGTGTTTCTGTTGTGGTTGTCACTGTAGCCGGTGTGTTACCACCCGGATTTACAGCCGGTGTATCTGAGCCAGGACTTACAGGTGTATTGCCGCCCGGATTAACGCTGCTCTTATCCTTCTTCGGAATCTCCACATCCTTAGTCTGTGTTTCGAATTCTTCATTTATAAAGTCAGCTGTATAACGTCCGGTTCCAACTTCATCTTCTGTTGAGTCTTTTATTACTTCGTAGATTGTTTTAACTGTTTCTGAAACCTCATGGGATTCATCATTCTTGCAAACCTTCTTTGCTGTTACTTCCTTATTATCATCTGACCAGAAATATCCTATCGGACCGTAATCATGTCTGCTAGCTTTATCAACAAGCTTGCTTTCATCTGTTACCGGCCTGGTTCCCTGACTGTCAAAGAATTTCTGCTGACACTCAGTATCGGTACAAATCCAGTACTCTATATTTCCGTCCTCGGTACATGTATGAGGAACAGCATCAACCTTTTTAAGTGTATGTGTATGAAGTGTTGATACTACCTTTACAGTTATGGTCTTCTGAAGGTTTTCAGGCCACTGATAGTTCTCTGTATCATTTGGCACAAAGGTTACGGTGTACTCGTATTCACCAAGTTCATCAGGAAGATTTTCATCAGCCTTATCAAATACATACTTTCCGCCTGTTACAGTTTCAAGTACCACATTGGAAACCTTTTCACCTGCAAGTCCCGTTGCTGTAAGTTTTATATCAGGAATGGTTTCAACCACTTTCTTAGCAACCTGAATCTTAACAGCTATACCCTTTACGGTTCTGTAGTTAGAATCATTAGGTGTATATGTTACGTTAAATGTATTCTCGCCAGCATTTCCTACCTTGGTTGAAAGCTTCTTCTCCCAGGTAAATGTACCATTTTCATCTGAAGGAAGCTGAACACTTTCAAGTGTGTCTCCATAGGTTGCCTGAAGGCCGGTAGGTACTGTGTAATCAGGAACCGGCTTAATGGAAATGCTTTCTTCCTTTGTCTCACCACATACCTTACAGGTATATCTTATAACTCCATCCTCTGTATCAGTAGGCTGTGTGATAACAGTACCATTGTTCCATTCATGATCTGAAAGCTCTGTGATATATCCGCAGACGCTGCACTTCTTTCCATGTCCCTCTGCATTATGATAGTAGGTATTTGGATAAGTATGCTCTTCCTTATCAGTTGCTTCATTACAAATAGAACAAATATGACTGTGTCCCTCTGCATCCTTCTCATATTCTCCGGATGTATAATCATGTACATGACCAATAACTACCGAAACTTCCATTTCATCGCTGGTATAATCAGCAACCTGTTCGGAACTGATAGGAACAAACTTAACCTTTCCGGTTCTTGCAGTTAAATCAGATATTACTGCAGAAGATGCATCAACCCACTCAAAATCACCATCAGGTATACTGATTGCAGAAACCAGCGGATTTTCTATCTCCTCACCCTCAAGATACCATTTCTGGGCTCTTACATATGGAAGAGGTGTACTGTTCATCTTTGTTCCGTATTTTGCAGTAACTGCTGCAAGAGGGAATCCTGTAAGCTTTTCAGGCTGCTCAGTGATATTTATTGTTACATAGAATATATATCCTGAGTCTGCCGCTGAATAATATACATCCTCCAGATCAGTTGTCCACTGATAGTTTTTATTATCATTCGGTATAAATACCATGGTATATTTCTTACCATTTTCTACAACTGAGCTTTCAGTTGACTTCCATTTATATTTTCCTTCCTGAATATCCGGAAGTGAAATGCTTCCTAT
>CADBMW010000131.1 GCA_902795855.1 uncultured Lachnospiraceae bacterium | reverse complement strand
TGAGGAGAAAACCACAGAAGAACAAAAACCATCCAGAGACGGCTGGAACAGCAGTACTAATGTGGTATACACATATCAGGGGTATTCATTTGAACTTCCTGATTATTTTGAGAAGTCGGAAGAAACAGATGAAAGTATTACATTTGAGGGCAAAAATGACAAATGTTATATACTTTTTGCTATTTCAGATATTGGAAGGACAATTGATTACTCAGAAATATCTGATAATAAAATAAATGAGTTTTATAAAGACTTTGAAAATGATAAAGAATTCACGTTGATTGACAGCAAGGTAAATAAATATAGTGGATTTGATAATGCCAAAGCAAGTTTAAGAAATTATAAGTTTGATGATGGAAAGAATAAATATTGGGTAGAGGTTTATACCATTATTGATGGTGATAAGGGCAAAGGAGTAGTAATGTGGTTGCACTCTCCATATGATTCCGAATTTGATTACTCCGATGATTATGCTAAAATAAGAGAGTCTATTAGAAATGACGGTGCGACTGAAAGCACTGAAAGCGCTGACACTGGAAATGGCATTAGTACTGATTTCAAAGAAGTTATGGATGCGTACGAGGCATTTATTGATGAGTACGTGGATTTTATGAATAAGTATTCAGAAAACATGTCTGATCTGACACTACTGTCAGAGTACTCTGACATGCTGCAAAAAGAGGTTGAGTGGGCTGACAAAATAGATAAGATGAAAGAGTCGGAAATGACGGATGCTGAATTGGCATATTACCTTGAAGTGACTGAAAGATGCAACAAGAAGCTGCTGGGTGTTTCAGGTTTGTCAGGTGGCCAGGGCGATTAGAAAGGATGTTCATTAATGAGAACAACAGATGACCTTATGAAGGAGCTTAAATCCAATGTTTCGGATGAGCATATGCTAAGTGATTATCTGAAGAGTATTGAAAAATATAATGGTAATTCATTTCCGGAGTATTTTGGAATTCTGATGAAACGTCATGGGAAGACCAGACCTGAGGTAGTGAAGGACTCCCACATCGAGCGCACCTTCGCAGAGCATATGATCAGCGGATCTAAGAAAATCACAAGAAATAACCTTCTGGCTCTATGTATTGCCTGCGGCTGTACCTTTCCCGAAGTGGAAAAATGCCTCAAGCTTACGGGAAACAGCGCTCTATATTCAAAGAAACAAAGAGATGCCATTATCATCTATTCCATAAATCGTGGACTTTCGGTCCGTGATGCAAATGAAATACTATACGAAAATAAACTGGAGCTTCTTGTGAAATATGAGAAGGAATCGTGAAATGAGTAATGAGATATTAAATCTTCGGGAATATGCTGACAGGATATATCAGCCTTTGAAGAATCTAAATGACAAGGGGAATGTTATACTTGTCAAAAATAAGATAGACAGTAAGGCGTGTGTACTAAAATATGTAAAATCCTATGAGCGGGGAGTTTATGAAGCACTGAAGAATGTACAGCTCTCGGGGATTCCGGAAATCTATGAAATAGTAAGTGAGCCCGAAGAACTTCTGATCATAGAAGAGTATATCGAGGGGCTGACTCTTAATAATTATATCGAAGGTCTTAATAATGATAAAAAAAGTGACTTATCGATAATTGATAAAGGAGATATCGAGAAGGTTATAACTAATATAATTGGGCAGCTATGCACAGTTTTGAATTCATTTCACAGCCTTCAGCCTGCCATAATCCACAGGGATATTAAGCCTGAAAATATTCTGATTGACGGAAATGGAAAGGTATACCTGATCGACTTCAACATATCCAGACATTTTAAAGGAGGAGCAGATCACGATACAATAAACATGGGAACCACAGGCTTTGCCGCTCCCGAGCAGTTTGGCTTTGGAGAAAGTTCCATTAGAACTGACATTTACGGGCTGGGAGCCACCATAAAATATATCTGCGAAAAAAATGATATAAGATCATTAAGACTTGTTCATTTTGTAAATGGCTGCATGGCTCTTTCGCCGGAAGACAGATTTCCAGATGCATTAACTGCATGGAAATTTCTTGCTGATAATGAGGATTCGGAGTACTTTTTCAGGATAACTGACGTGATGAATATAATTGAAGGAAATAAGAATTCAGAATCCGCTTCATATATGGAAAGAAGGGTAAGACCCAACAGGGTACTGCCCCTTGTGATCACCTGTGAAAAATGTAATGGAGAGACGGAAATCAACTCCCATAGAAGCTATATAAATTGCAGAAAATGTGGAAACAAAATGGCATTTAAGGGCTTCGATTATCAGACTATAGACTGGGGGTCCAGCATGTACAGTTCAGTTGAATACTGGACCGACTGCCCGGTCTGCCGAAGTCCCAATATGTATCTCGGCCCGGAGGGCAAGGTTTGGAAATGTCCCGACTGCCTGTACAAGATGACAGCAGAAGAAAAAGACGAAAGCGTATTCTGGTTCTGCGACGACTGCGAAACCTTTCTGAACATACAACCCGGATTTAATGTGGAAAATGGCCATTGGAAATGCACAGAATGCGGCTACGAAAACGATGTAACGGATGCAAATATTATCTAGATATGATAACATTAAATCCAGATATACTATAAAATAGTATCGGGAGGATATGTTAATGGAGAGGATTCTTAAAAGGCTTACAGCTGTCATACTTGCGATAGCATTTGTCATCAGTCCTTTTTCGGTGGTAAATGCTGCATCAAAGAAAACCATCAAGCTGAGCACAAAGAAAATCGTTCTGGAGGTGGGGCAGGAGAAGACTATTACTCTGAAGAATGCCAGAACTGTTGACTGGTCCACTTCTAAAAAGAAGGTGGCCGGAATAACCGACAGTGGAGCTGATACCTGTACCATTACTGCAAAGAAAAAGGGCAAGGCAAAGATTACGGCCATATGTAATGGGAAGAAGTATGTTTGCAATGTCATAGTAAAAAAGGCAAGTGTCAAGCTTGATAAATCTGCAAAGGTCAAGGTTTCAAAGACCAAAACCATTAAGCTTAAATATAATACTAAAAAGGTTACCTGGAGTACTGATGATAGCAAGATAATCAGGCTCAGTAAAAAGAAAAAGAACTCTGTAAAAATCAAGGGGCTGAAAAATGGAACAGCCAAGGTTTTTGCCACCATTGGAAAGAAAACCTATGTTTGTAATGTAACTGTAGGAAAGCCTTATACATACAAGGTGACTCCGCTGATGGCACCTTTCAACGAATACTTTTATATAGAAACTGAAAATCCGGATCCTAAATCCTTCAGGCTGGTGGATAGAAAGTCCAAGTACGCATCTACTGATGAGGATGATTATGATAAAGATAGCGACGCAGGATATGGTTTTATTACACCGGTGAAGGATTCTTTCATAGATGTAAAATATACTGATGCAAAAACACTTCGCGTCAAGGGCGGTTATATTGCCAGCGGTACATTTACTGATGGCGGCGAACTCTATGTTCAGGAGCTGATTACCCAGGATTCAGGATGGGGCTTCAAAACACAGAAGGTTGTAGATAAATGCATTAAGGTTACCTGTCCGGATGTGGTAGACTATATAGATTATCTTATTCAGACATATACATCCCCCGCAAATGATTTCTTTACAAATGTAAGTAGTATTCAAAAGGCGCTGGATGAGATAGCTGTCTATCCTAAGGGAACCTATGATAAGAGTAAACCAAATACAAAAACTCCTTATCCATTCTATACAGCCGGATACTATCTGGATCAGACATATCTCCTGGAGCATTATGAGGATATGTTTGACAGCGCAGGAAAAAACTTTGGATATTGGATTTATCCATATATTCTGGATTCGCTGGGATTCCCGTCAACTGTGGCCAGAGCTGCACGCAGGCTGAATCCTAACTGCATCATACAACGAACAGAAGCACACTATATTATAGAAATAACATTGGATGGGGTGACAAAAAGATATGGAGGCGCCGGAGGTGGAGGATATAATCCTCTCTATTCGGACAGAGTTAATCCGAATCTCTTCAGTTTCGAAGGAGGTGCGGAGGACTTCGCCACTGGGCTGACTATTCAGAGAATGCAGGGACTGCTTAAAGAATATTCAAAGTATTCCTGGGAAGATGAGCAGTACTATTATGATCTGCTTCAGGGAAATACCTTTAAAGAGAAAACAAAGGGAGGAACCTGGATCAGAATCTATGGAAATGCTTATGCATATGTAACATCAAGTAAATTCAGATATTCTGATGATGTAAATGTATACTCCGTAGGGGATGTCTGGGTAGATGGAAGATATATTCTGAATAACCATGCGTTTGTTAAGGGAGAAACATTTGATAAGCATCCAGATGCCGATATCATTGTAAGGGGTATGACTTATACCAATTATGATAAAGAGGAAAAGACAGGAGATGTGCATTTCTATTATGACAAGACATCTGATACCTGGCGTGCCACAGATGAGTATGGATATCATGGAGACTATAAAGTAGATCCGGAGACGGGATATATGAAATTTGTTTATGACGAGAACTACGAGCTTCCTGATGAATTTGTTCTGACCCGTGATGAGGTGCTCGCCATGAACATCGACGGAAACAGAGACGTAGATCCGCCAAGCGGCCTGATCTACGACGGAACCGCCTTTCCCGGCACCCCATTTTGAGTCAGCAGGGACGGTTCTGATTGACTCAAAAAAGGAAAATTTGAGTCTCAACTCGCACTGGAGAAGGTGCCCCGTTAGTCCAGAATTTCAATTTCTGTGATTCCGTAGTACTGTAGGATCCTTAAAATATTTTCATCAATTCTTTCACCGGCCACAATGGGACTGATTGCAGGCGGACAGCTTATGGTTGTATCAGCTGCAATCTTTCCTAAAATCTGTGGGCCGGTTTTTTCTATATGGTGAGGCATATATAAAGTGTCTCCCGGTTTATATACCTTATCTCCTGGCATATATACCTTATCAGGAAGACTTCCCATGTTGCAATCTGAAGCTCCAGAAGATGAGCCGGATGATGCTTTTGGGGATGAGCCGGGTAGATGATATTTGTCCATGAAGCTCTGAGTCGTTCCGACCAATCGATTCAGGTCAGCCTCGTAATCCATGAATGGACTCCACATTGTCACAACAAAGTCCCGGTCAATATATTCACATTCAAAATTGTTCTGTCTTAAAAACTCGCCAAACGTTTTTCCGTTGATTTCATAGTTTTCCGTATTTGAGTCAAACAGAAACGTCCCATTTGACTCATTTGAGTCAAATGAGAAGGTGATCTTGAGTGGTTCGATTCCGGTCAGGGTTATTCCTGTATCAAGAAGTTGTTTTTTTGCGTCAGCCACGGCATCGGAGCATTTCATGTAAGCATCGGTGCTGACTCTTTCAGATGCCATATCCAGTGATTCGAGAATCAGATATGAAGGGCTGGTGGATCCAAATAAAAGAAGCGCACTGCGAATTTCATCATAATTTTGACGAAGCATTTCTGGAGCGGTTTTTGATATATGAAGATATGCCCCGCCTGTAAGAACGGGCAGAGTTTTGTGAGCTGAGTCGCAGCACATATCTGCTCCCAGACTAATAGGATGTTTGCAAAGCTGAGGAACAAAATTAAAATATGCTCCATGAGCATTATCGCAGATAAGAATGGTGCCAAATTTATGTGCAACGCTGGCAAGACCTTCAATGTCCAGAATATTTCCGAGATAATCCGGACTGGTAACATATACTGCAGTAACATTTTTAGCCGTCTGTTGGCCCTGCAACTTTTTAAGTGTTTTTTCTAAAATTTCAGGTGTGATGTCCGAACTGCAGAGATTATATTTTCCCTCCGGCATCACCCACTCTATGTCAAAACCCAGAAGCATAGCCGCATTTATAAATGATTTGTGCGCATTTCTGGTCGCAACAAAAACAGGGTTATCCCCACCTGCACATTTAATAGCCAGGTAACACATAGCCTTGATCATCTGAGAGGAACCCTCAGTTCCATAAAAGGTATGATAGCTTCCAAATGATTCGCTAGTCTTATTCTCACTCTCCAGGATGATTCCCTCAGCCTCATATAAACTGTCCGCATCTGCAACCTCAGTTAGATCCCGCGCGTAACCGAAGCTTCCCTTATGCCCCGGCATATGCAGCCTCGTTCCATTCTCTGAAACATATTTATCTATAAAGTCCTTAATCGGAGTCTGTGACATAATCTCCCTCACCTCATATTTAGTTACATCCTATATCCTAATTCATTTTATCATCACTTAAAAAAATGAGTCAAATAGAAACATCCAAAAATATTTGCGTGTTTTGGGATAAGGATATATACTTATAGCTGATTCTATTTTAGCGAGGATTCTCAGAAAGGATAAAGATATGGTAGTTAAGGACGAGGTTGCTAAGATTCATGGTGTGGCACCTATGGTTGCGGCCATAAGCAATGAAAAAAGATGTGAGGCTCTGAAGTTGGTTGCCACCAGGCTGGAAGAGAAGGCGGATGAAATATTTGCGGAGAATAAAAAGGATCTGGATGCGGCCGCCGAAAATGGTGTGGCTGACGCTATAGTAAAGAGACTTAAGTTCAATGAGGCGAAGCTTAAGGATGTGATCGCAGGAATCCATCAGCTCATCAGTCTCAGCGATCCTATAGGAAAGGTGACTCTGGACAGGGAGCTTGATAAGGACTTAAGACTTACCAGGGTGACATGTCCTATCGGTGTTATAGGTATTATCTTCGAGGCACGGCCTGATGCGCTGGTTCAGATTTCGTCCCTCTGCATCAGAAGTGGAAACTGCCCTGTGCTTAAGGGTGGTAAGGAGACTACTTATACAAATCGTATCCTTTTTGATATTATATATAATGCTGTTCTGGAGGCAGGTTTCCCGGAGGGCTGCATGCTTCAGGTGGAGCAGCACAATGAGATAGATGAGCTTCTGAAATGCGAAGGCCTTGTGGATCTTCTCATTCCTCGCGGCTCAAATAAATTCGTTCAGTATATCATGAACAATACCCGTATCCCTGTAATGGGTCACGCAGATGGCATCTGCCATATTTATGTGGACAAGGCGGCAGACCTTTCCAAGGCTGTTTCCATCATAGTGGATGCAAAGATTCAGTACACAGCAGCATGTAATGCAGTTGAGACTCTGCTCATTCATAAGGATGTGGCTCAGGAGTTTGTTCCTATGCTTGCCAAGGCCCTGAAGGAAAATGGTGTTAAACTCATGGGCACCAAAGAGATAACTGATCTGCTGGATAAGGAAAATGATATCTACGAAACCATTTCTGAGGATGACTTCAAAGAATACCTGGCCCTCATGGTTTCTGCAAAAACAGTTGAAAGCGTAGATGAGGCAGTTAACTTTATAAATAAGCATGGTTCTCATCATACCGACAGCATAGTAACAGAGGATGAGGCTGCCGCAGCAAGGTTCCTTCAGCTGGTGGATTCTGCCGGAGTATATCATAACTGTTCCACAAGATTTGCAGATGGTTTCAGATATGGCTTTGGTGCAGAGGTAGGAATCAGCACCTCCAAGATTCATGCCAGAGGACCGGTTGGTCTGGAAGGCCTGGTTACTTACAAATATATGCTCAGAGGTAACGGACATATTGTGGATGATTATGCTACCGGAAAGAAAGAATTTCATTTTAAAGATATCGACTGATTTTTTATTAACGATAAAAGAAAAATGTATGCAAAACGAGATTTTTTGAAAAGAAGGTCTCGTTTTACGCATGTTAAGGAGTTATAAATGTATAGTTTCAGATCAAGAGTAAGATACAGTGAACTTTCCCCTGACAAAAAGCTTTCAATGGTATCCATTATAAATTATTTTCAGGATTGTAGTACCTTTGAATCTCAGGATACAGGGGTGGGGCTTACATGGCTGGCTCAACACCATACAGCATGGATGCTGACTAACTGGCAGATTCATGTTATAAGATATCCGAATTTCGGCGAGGAAATCGAAATCATAACCTGGGCCTGCGGTTTCAAATATTTTCTTGGAAAAAGAAGCTTTCTCATAAAGAGTCTGGGAGGAGATGTGCTGGTATATGCCCTGTCAGACTGGGCCTATGTGAATGTTGATAAAAACCTTCCGGAGAAGAATGTGCCTCAGGAGGAGCTGGATGCCTATGGACTGGACACTCCGTTGGAACAGAGATTTTCCCAGTTCAGGATTGACGAAAGCGAGTCGGAAAAAATCCTTAAGGGAAAGATAAATATATCATTTATGAAGGAAGAAAGACCGGAGGTAAAAAAGTTCCGGGCCATTACTGTTTCACCGGAGCATCTTGATACAAACAACCACGTGAATAATGCCCAGTATGCGGCCATAGCATCATCAGTTATTCCGGAGGATTTCAAGACTGACATTTTCCGGGCTGAGTATAAGCTGCAGTCACGACTGGGGGATAAGCTCTATCCTATCAGGTTTGAAAAGGAAAATGGTTATACCGTTGTACTCAGTGATGAAGAGGACAATGTAAAGCTGATCTGCGAGTATTTGCAGAATTAAGGAAAACTTAAGGTTTGTATATGTTTTGTTTCATATTTATATGATATAGTAGCGTTTGTAACATGAGCGCAGCAGGAGGATGAAAATGAAAATCGATGCGGTAATATTTGACATGGATGGAGTTATATTCGATTCTGAAAGGGCATACATGGTATGCTGCATAGAAGTCGGGAAAAAATATAACCTGGAGAATGTTGAAGAAGTGTGCCTGAAGTGTATAGGTATCAATAGCAGAGAAACTGCCAGGATACTCTATGAAAGCTATGGAGACAGCTTTCCTTTGGAAAAATATCGCCAGGAGGTTTATGAGCTTTTTCGTGAAGTCTACGGAAATGGCAAGCTTCCGGTTAAGGAAGGTGTGCAGGAGCTTCTGGGCTATCTTAAATCCGCCGGAGTGCCAATGGCTATCGCTTCCTCCACAAAGTCCAGTGATGTAAAAATGGAACTGGATGAGGCTGGACTGCTGAAATACTTTGACAAGGTAATCGGCGGTGAAATGGTGGAAAGAAGTAAACCTGAACCGGACATTTTCCTTAAAGCTGCCGAAGAGCTGGGAATGGAACCAGAGAACTGCCTTGTTATAGAAGATTCACACAACGGAGTCAGGGCTGCCTATACAGCCGGAATGACACCGGTGATGGTGCCGGATCTTCTTGAACCTACTCCTGAAATGAAGGAGAAGACAGCGGCTATATACAAGACACTATTGGACGTAATAGGCTTTATGGAAACACGAGGTGAATACTAAAATGAGTGAAGAATTTGTAAACACTAATTCAGACAATAATGAAGCTATAAATGCTGATGCCGGAAACGGTAAAAACAAAAAGACTAAGAAGCCTTCCTGGGATGAAATGTATGGCAAGAAAAAGAAGAAAAAGTCTAAAAAAGCTAAGTTCATTATTGGAATCATTGTTATAGCCGCTATTGCTTTGGTTGGATTCGGGGTTTTAAAATATCTGTCCTTTGTTCAGAAGACCATGGATTCCATCAGTTCGGAGTGTATAGTTGAAAGCTACGATCAGAGAGACCTTACAACATATATAAATACCACCGGTACAGTTGAAAGCTCAGACACACAGTATATTACAACCACCCTCCAGTACCCTGTAAAGGAGCTTAAGTTTAAGCTTGGCGATAAGGTTAAGAAGGGTGATGTGGTCTGCACCATTGATACCGAGGAAATCGATAGAAGAATAAATGATCTTCAGGCTCAGTCAGGAGACTCCAACAGAAGACAGTATAAGGAAGTTGAGATTTCCAATCGTCAGTTAAATCAGACTATAGAGTCAAGTGACAGTGCCATAAATAAGGCTGAGCAGGAAGTGAATAAAGCAAAGCAGGCTTATGAAGATGAGAAGACTCTCTTTGAGGATGCGAAGGCTGCTTATGAAAGTGCAAATGCAGATATGGAAGCTGAGACTGACGAAGTGCAGAAAATGAGTCTTGCTGAAAATGTTATGACACTTAAAGCAAATAAGGAAGCTCAGGAATTAAAGATGAACGAGAAGAAGGCTTCCTATGAAGCTGCCAAGACTGCATATGATCAGGCTGTTGAAAGCAGGAAGCAGAGTGTTCAGTCAGCAGAAAACTCAAATGAACTCACCCTTTCAGGCGTTTCCACTTATTCTGCAGTGGAAAGCGAGATCGACCAGTATTATGACATGAAGGAAAAGAGCGTCATTATAGCAGAATCTGACGGAATCGTTACTGCAGTAAATGCAACAGAAGGTCTGCCTGCTTCCGGAACCATAATGCAGATTGATAATGAAAATGATCTTAAAATAAGAGTTGAAATAAAAGAAAGCGAAGTATTTAAAGTAAAGGAAGGAATGGAAGTAGAAATCAGCAACAGCAACCTGGAGCAGGTAACTGCAAAGGGTAAGGTTGATAAGGTCTACAGATTCGTATCCGGTACTTCAGCAGATACTGCTTCTGCATTAACAGGTACAGTTGATAAAACACCTCATTATACAGTCATAATCAAGGTTGATGAATTCACAGATCTTTTACTGGGAATGAATGTAAAGGTTAAGATTGCAACCGGAAATGAAATGAGTGTAATGGCAGTTCCATATACAGCCATCATGACTGATGATGACGAAAATGAATATGTTTATGTTGCCGAGGAACAGGCAAAGGGAATCACTATGGTAGTCAGAAAGGACGTGGAAACAGGCGAGACCGGAGATTACTATACTGAGATAAAGGGTGGTTCTCTTGAGAAGGGAGATAAGGTCATCTGTTATCCTGAAACAGTAACGGAAGGCGGAATAGTTAAGATCAAGGAATAGGAGATGTGCTGATGGAAGAAAAAATAGTAATAGAAATGCAGCACATCAATAAAAAGTATTATGAAGGACAGGAAAATGAGCTGCATATTCTTCATGATATAGATATGAAAGTAAAAGATGGTGAATTCGTTTCCCTTGTAGGAGAATCCGGAAGCGGTAAGTCCACCATGATGAATATAATAGGCGCTCTTGACAGACCTACCTCCGGAAGATACTTCCTCAGTGGTGAGGATATATCCGAAATGGACGATGACTACCTGAGTGAAATCAGAAATCAGGAGATAGGATTTGTATTTCAAAGTGCTTATATGATTCCCCGTATTTCCGCAGTGGAAAACGTGGAGGTTCCACTTATGTATGGCGGAATGGGAAGAAAAGAACGCCGGGAAAAGGCTATGTATCTTCTGGAGCTTGTTGGGATGGGCGAAAGATATAAGCATAAGTCAAATGAGCTTTCCGGTGGACAGAATCAGAGAGTTGCTATAGCAAGAGCCCTTGCCTGCGACCCTTCCCTCATTCTTGCGGATGAGCCAACAGGTGCCCTGGATTCCAAGACCGGTCATCTGATCATGGACATTTTCCATAAGCTTCATGATGAACAGAAGAAGACCATAGTTCTAATTACCCATAGTAAGGAACTGGCTTCAGAGACTGGAAGGATAGTTACCATCAGCGATGGCTATATCATTTCTGATAAGAAAAATAATTTCTCTAAAATGAGTCCTGAAACATCATTGGATGGAGGTGAGCAACGTGAACTTTAGTGAAAACCTCCGTCTGGCATGGTCCTGTGTCAGAGCAAATAAAATGCGTTCCATCCTTACCATGCTGGGAATCATCATCGGTATCAGTGCGGTTATAACCATATCCACCATTGGATCTTCTCTCAGGGAAACCATTCAGAAAACATTTTCGGACCTGACGGGAACAAATCAGCTGGCAATTGCCTGGATGGATCCTACATATGAGTATGCAGAAGAATCTCCGACCTTTACACTGCAGGATATGTATGATTATAAAAATGCGTTTACAGGAATGGTATCTGCCGTAAATATGGATAATGCCATAGGGAATGGAACCTATGATGGAAAAACAAATAAAGCAAATCTTCAGGTGGTGGCTTCTACAGAAGGATATTGTATGTCATATAACTACAAGATGGTTTATGGCAGGGATGTGAATATCGAGGACAGCTTTGGAAACAAGAAGGTCTGCGTGGTAAATGAGGAATTTGTCAAATACGGTTTGGACGGTATGGATAATCCCATAGGCCAGAAACTTGAAATAAACGTGGAAGACAAGATAATCACAGCATATATAATCGGTGTTTACAAGCAGACCAAAACCCAGATGGCTGACATGAGTCAGAAGAGTGTGGAGGATAAGGATAAGGTTACTACCGTGATCATTCCCATGCAGCTGGGCTGGGAAACTCTTGAGACTCCTGAAGATGAACGTTGTTTTTCAATGTTCTACTTCTTCAATGAAGCCGGTGTTGATACTGAAAAGCTGATGAACAATACCAAGAGCTACTTTGAAAGAAGAATAAAGAATGAAACCAAATATGAGCTGATAGTGCAGAGTCTTGAACAACAGCTGGGTATGATAAATACTGTGCTTGATGTCATTACAGTTGCCATATCGGTTATCGCAGCCATATCACTTATAGTAGGCGGTATCGGCGTTATGAATATCATGCTGGTTTCCGTAGTTGAGAGAACCAAGGAAATCGGTATCAGGAAAGCACTGGGTGCAAAGAACAAGGTGATAGAAATGCAGTTTCTGGTTGAGGCAGTCATGATCTGTGCCATAGGTGGAATACTGGGAATTCTGCTGGGACTTCTGAACGGTGGAGTCATATCATTTTTCGTCAAATACCTGGTTCAGTCCTCGGAGAAATACAGTATGCTGACAGTGGTGGTAAGACCGCCAATGGTGGCAATTCTGGTTTCCTTCCTGTTCTCCACTATAGTAGGAATTGTCTTCGGACTGTATCCTGCCAGAAGAGCAGCACGTCTCAGTCCTATCGATGCGCTGCGCTATGAGTAAAACTAAGAGCTTAAAATCTTATAAAAAGGGAGTTTTATCCCGTTGACTCTGGGATTGAAGAGTGGTATACTTCGTTGCTACGGGCTCTAAAAATAGTCCGAAAGATTAATGTGAATGTAACGAAGGGCATATGTTAAAATGGACAAGCTTCAGATTCTAAGAGATTTGGCTATAATTATAATCATTGCGAAGGTCTTCGGCCTTATATCCAGAAGGCTGAAGGCTCCGCAGGTTGTGGGCGAGATAGTAGCCGGCCTGATTCTGGGACCAAGTATCCTGAAGATGGTCAACTCAAATGATTTTATATCCGGAGTAGCCGAAATAGGTGTCATACTTCTCATGTTCAGTGCTGGACTTGAAACCAACATTCCACAGCTGAGAAAGACAGGAATGAAGGCCACAGTGATTGCCTGCTCAGGAGTATTTGTTCCTCTTGTCTTTGGAACCGCTCTATATATGGCATTTTATGGATGGGCACCTCCTTCAAGTGATGATTTTTTCAAGGCGGTATTCATTGGAACCATACTTACGGCAACGTCGGTCAGTATTACGGTTCAGGTGCTTAAGGAATTGGGAAAGATATCCGACGAGGTGGGTACCACAATCTTAAGTGCCGCCATTATCGATGACGTAATAGGCATTCTGGTTCTCACGGTGGTAATGAGCTTCCGTGATCCAAACAGCGTGATTTCAGATGTCATTCTCAGAACCATAGCATTTTTCATTCTTGCCTTTGTGGTTGGAATTCTTTTATATAAGATAATCAAGGCGATAGATAAGAAGCATCCTCACACCCAGCGAATTCCTATAATCGGACTGGCGCTGGCGCTGGCACTTTCTTATCTGGCTGACAAGTATTTCGGAATTGCCGACATCACCGGTGCCTATGTGGCCGGAATTATCCTCAGTTCATTGGATGATTCAGCCTATATAGACAGAAAAATGGATGTAAATTCATATATGATATTTGGTCCGGTTTTCTTCGTAAGTATCGGACTTCAGACAGATCTAAGGACCATCGATACCACTATAATGCTATTTTCGGTGTGCTTCGTTATCGTAGGTCTTCTGTCCAAGATCATAGGCTGCGGCCTGGCAGGTTTTCTGTGCGGCTACAGAAATAGAGATAT
The DNA here is from genome assembly GCA_902795855.1 of uncultured Lachnospiraceae bacterium. Taxonomy (GTDB): domain Bacteria; phylum Bacillota; class Clostridia; order Lachnospirales; family Lachnospiraceae; genus Eubacterium_Q. The sequence continues at coordinate 14,808 of CADBMW010000131.1, read as the reverse complement.
CCTGAAAATCGGAGTCGGAATGATGACCCGTGGAGAGGTGGCACTCATCGTTTCCAAGAAGGGTCTGGAGGCAGGTATGATGGATGGCAAATTCTTCACTGCCGTAATCCTGCTTATTGTAGTAAGCTCCATCCTTACCCCGATTATTCTGAAGATGCTATATTCCGAGCCGACCAACACAAATTGAAACTATATTCGTAAAAAGATATTTAAATACCCGCATAAAATATGTTATAATAACTTTTAACTTTTTTTGACTGATTGTAATATATTTTATGCGGGTATTATTATGGGAAACAGATTATTTGATGACAGATTCAAAAAGTTTATAAGAGGTATTAATACCAAAAAATCAACTGTAGCGGATATAGTTGATTATACTAAGAGCTCCATGGGTTATCTGGCAGAGGCTTTACATCTGGGACGCATGGAAGTTATGGTAGAGGTCAAGGTTAATATCGTCGAGAAGATGCCCTACAAGGTGCAGGAGCTGCTGTATCAGTCTCCAAACGGATATGAGGGCGAGCTCTTCAGCATGGATTTTATGACGGGAAATAAGATAATGATCGTCATGAATGCATATCCTGAAAAGGGTTACAGCTGGAATGAGGACGAGAAGGATGACCTCTATTTTATGTGCTCTGTTTTCTTTACTCTTTATGAAAGAGCAAGGCTGTCTGATATTGTAAATGAGCTCGCATTTTCGGACAGTCTTACCGGAGCTATGAATACGGATGGTTTTCTTAAGCAGTATGCTCAGACAAAGCAGAGAATCGATTATTCCGATTTTGTAGTGGGTTATGTCAATATCAAAAACATGAAGCTTATAAACCGTGAGCTGGGTATGAGAAATGGTGACAAGCTGCTCAGGGGTTTTGTTGATTTCATCAAGAGCTATATGCTTCCTGAGGAAATGATAGCAAGACTTGGAGGCGACAACTTCATCATTGCAATCAGAGGTTACAGAGTTGACAGTCTCATGGGACATCTGACACCTCTTACATTAAATGTGGATGCTGATGGAAGAAGAATCGATGTTGATCTTACCTTCAGGATAGGATTTTACAGAATGACCAAGGGAGCGGATCTTGGAGAAGGTATTCCTCATTCCGGTACAGCTTTTGCTTTAACAAGGCAGCCGGGATATGACGATGTTGTCTGGTATAGTGAGGAGATGGAGAAGACCATTCTTCAGAAGCAGAAGACCGCTTATGAATTCAAGCAGGCTCTGGTGAATCATGAATTTATGGTATGTTATCAGCCTAAGGTTCGTCTTGAGAAGGATGAGCTTTGTGGTGCAGAGGCTCTGGTCAGATGGAAGAAGGATGGAAAAGTAATCCCGCCTATGTCATTTATCCCTGTCCTGGAAAAAGACGGAAGCATCTGCGAACTGGACTTCTATGTGTTTGAAAAGGTATGCCAGGATATTAGATTCTGGATTGACAATGATATGAAGCCGGTTACCATTTCAGTGAATTTTTCAAAGAATCACTTGAAAAATGACAATTTTGCAAGACAGATCATTTCCATAATAGAAAGATATAATATAGATTCAAAATATATTGAGATAGAGCTGACGGAAACTGCATGTCATGATGATTATGACAAATTAAAGAGCTTCATCGATCTTATGAAGCAGTATGAGATAAAGGTTTCTATCGATGATTTCGGAACCGGTATTTCTTCCTTTGGTCTGCTGAAGGATCTGAAGGTGAATGTAATAAAGCTGGATCAATCCTTTGTCAGAGCGCTGGATCAGGATAATATAAATAAAATCGGTTCAACTGAAATAGTAATAAAGAATATAATCAATATGGTTAACGAACTTGACATGGAGATAATTGCCGAGGGTGTTGAGACCAGAGAGGAAGCTGATTTCCTGAAAAAGGTATCCTGTGATATGGCTCAGGGTTACCTCTTTGACCGACCTCTTGAAAAGGAAAGCTATGAGGTAGTTCTCAGAGGAGACAGGAAGTACTTAAAAAAAGTCTGATGAAGAAAGTTATTACGTTTTTACTAATCATATGTATTGTTTTTTCTGATTTATCCATAACCGGCGTTTTCGCTGCTGAGGCTGGAAAAAATGAAGCAGCAACCGCAACAGATGCTTCGACAGATACTGTGAAGGTTCTGTTTGTGGGTAACAGCTTCACCCTGAGAAATAATCTTCCCAGGTTATTCAAGGGTATAGCCAAGGCTGATGGACAGAAGGTTAAGGTGAAAAAAATTGCATATGGTGGTTACAGACTCAACAGATATTCTTCAAAGAATACCAGAGCCGGAAAAGAATTTCGAAATATGATGAAAGAGAAGTGGGATTATGTGGTGTTGCAGGGTTATTCCTCGGAGTTTCTGGAATACTATAATAGCGGCGCATATCATTCCCTGAGAAAGCTGGTAAATATGGTAAAGAAAAATGGTGCCGAGCCGATTCTTTACATGACATGGGCCAGACAGGATGGCATCAGCTATTCCAACAGAAGCGGAGACTTTTCATTTAACAGGGACGAAATGACTCTGGCAGTTTCAGATACCTATGAGAAGCTGGGGAATGAATTTGGTCTGAAGGTTGCTCCTGTGGGGCAGAACTTCCTCAGATGCAGAGATGAGTATCCGGATATCAATCTTTATAATAAAGACAGGAAACATCCTAAATTTGCAGGAAGTTATCTGGCGGCCTGCACTATCTATGAAACCATATTTGACAGAAGTGCCCTGAACAATGGCTATCATAATACTGATGAGAAAAACATTGGTATAGGTAAGAAAAAGGCTTCAAAGCTTCAGGCTCTTTCAGATATCAGAATGAAGGTGGACCAGGATGTTGTCTATATGAAGCCGGGATCGGCTATTGGGATAAATGCCCAGACCTACGCTTCCCCGGATAATGAGTTATATAATGAGAAATATATAAACAGAGATATCATTTCCTATACGTCCCTTACAACGGATATTTGTATAGTAAATGAGACTACGGGAGTTATAACGGCGCTGGCTCCGGGAAAGGGTTACATCAGAGCTATGTCGAAAAGCGGACTCTCCGCCATTATCACAGTCTTTGTAAAATCAAGGGAAACTATTAATTTGAACGTAACACCGAATATGGTGAGCGAAAGGTCTCTATATTCGGATAACCTGCTCAGATGGACAGGGCAATGTGGATACAAATATGACATTTACAGAAGTATCGAAACTGAGAGTCATTATGTGCATATAGCAACTGTCTGTTCTGACTATTTTATAGACCAAAGGAAAATAAGAGGGAGGAAGTACTTTTATAAGATAACTGCATCTAAAATCAATGGGGCAGACGGTTATCCGTCTGAAAGTAATGTAAGTAGTGTGTCAATCAAGAAAAAGATTCGCTATGGGAGGTAATAATGGATATAGAAGGTATTTTAAAAGAAATGACGCTGGAACAAAAGGCATCTTATGTTTCAGGACATGACATGTGGACAACCGAGAAGTTTGATAATCCGGCTGTCCCTTATCTTTTTGTAAGCGACGGGCCTCACGGGCTCAGAAAACAGGAGACAAATCCAAATGATCAGTCGGAGATTTATGATTCCATAGATGCGGTTTGTTTTCCTACGGCCTGCGCAACGGCTGCGTCATTTGATAAACAGCTGATGTATGATATGGGTGTTGCTCTGGGAAAAGAGTGTCAGGCCACAAATGTTTCAACGCTTCTGGGGCCGGCAGTTAATATAAAGAGGTCCCCTCTTTGTGGAAGAAACTTTGAGTATGTTTCCGAGGATCCCTATGTGTCAGGTGAAATGGCGGCAGCATATATAAATGGTGTTCAGTCTCAAAACGTGGGAACATCCATCAAGCATTTTGCAGCAAACTCCCAGGAAACTGAGAGAATGTATGCAGACAGCATCGTGGATGAAAGAACCTTGAGAGAGATTTATCTGACTGCCTTTGAGATAGCAGTTAAAAAGTCCCAGCCCTGGACATTTATGGCATCCTATAACAGAATCAATGGAGAATACTCCTCAGAGAATAAATGGCTTCTGAAGGATCTGCTGAGAGATGAGTGGGGATATGAAGGTCTTGTAATGTCTGACTGGGGAGCTGTTTCCGATAGAATAAAAGGTATAGCTGCAGGACTGGATCTGGAAATGCCCGGAAGCCACGGAGTAAATGACAAGATGATCGTGGAGGCTGTTAAATCAGGAAAGCTTTCCGAAGAAGATCTGGATACAGCGGTTACTAATATTCTGAAGCTTGCGGAGAAATTCCTGGATCACAGACAGGAGGAAGTATTTGACCGTGATAAGGATCATGACATGGCAGTCAGGATTGAAGAGGAGTGCATCGTCCTTCTGAAGAATGAAGGAGTACTTCCATTTAACAAAGACGAAAAGATAGCCATGATCGGTGGCTTTGCAAAGACCCCTCGATTCCAGGGGGGCGGCAGCAGTCATATCAATGCACATGAAATAACCGGTGCAGCAGATGTGGCTTCAGATTATTCTGAATTTATAACCTACAGCGAAGGATTTCCGGCTGATGGGGATGAAATAGATGAAGCTAAATTTGAGGCAGCCCTTAAGGCGGCAAATGAAGCAGACAAGATACTGGTATTTGCAGGACTTCCGGATTCCTTTGAATCCGAGGGCTACGACAGAGACCACATGAAAATGCCTGAATCCCAGAATGAACTCATAAAGAGACTGGCTGCTACAGGAAAGAAAGTCGTAGTGGTACTTCACAATGGTTCCCCTGTGGAAATGCCATGGGTGGATGATGTGGCAGGAATCGTTGAGGCCTATCTTGGAGGAGAAGGCGTCGGCAGAGCAGTGATGAATATCATTTACGGTAAGGTGAATCCATCAGGTAAGCTGGCCGAGTCATTCCCTATAAAGCTGGAGCATAATCCAAGCTACCTGAACTTCCCGGTTGCACGTCACAAGGTGGTCTACGGAGAGGGAGTATTTGTGGGATACAGATACTACGATACCAAGCAGATGGATGTACTCTTCCCATTTGGATATGGACTGTCCTACACCACATTTGATTACAGCAATCTGAAGGTTGTGCCAGAAGGCGGAAGTGACAAGATTGATATAAATAGCGGAGCAACAGTATATGTGGATGTAACCAACACAGGCTCTGTAAAAGGAAAAGAAATCGTACAGCTCTATATTTCCGATAAAACAGCTGCAACAAATCGTCCGATCCATGAGCTGAAGGGCTTTGAAAAGGTTGAGCTTGAGCCGGGAGAGACAAAGACAGTAAGCTTCGTACTTGATAAGAGAAGCTTCGCATGGTACAGCACAGAGCTCAGTGACTGGTATGCAGCTAACGGAGAATACATTATAGAAATAGGAAAATCTTCCAGAGATATAGTCCTTATAGAAAGAGTTGAACTCACAGGAAGCTTCCAGCTCCCACCTGTAATCGACCAGGACGTTCAGCTGGGCGAACTACTGGACTATGAAAAAACAGCAGAATATACAAAGAAAAGATTTACCGGAGCAGCAACCGCCTTTGCGGGAGCAGACGAAGAAGAAATGGATGAAATGACCAAGGCGGTCCTTAAATACATGCCACTTCGAACCCTTCGCAGCTTCGGAGACATGAACAACGAACAAATTGAGGAAATCCTCAACGAACTTAGAAAACTGATGTAACAGTGAGTCAAAAGGGACGGTTAAAACCGTCCCTGCTTTATGTCAGTGTCTCACCTTATCAGCGACCTTCTTAATAGGCTTCATCATCATTCGTTTAACAGAGAAGTTCTCTCTGTATCTATCGAACACTTCTTTGGCTGAAACGGAGCTGATCTTTGAGGAAAGGAAGAAGTAGCTTCGTTCCTTTGCTTCCTCTCTCAGGTCCACAAGTTTGCTCTTATAAGCATTGTATTTTACGACTACCTGATATTCATCGGCCAGGGCTTTAATGCGTACCATCAGCTGCAATGAATAAACCACGTCTATTACAAATATTCCGTAGAAGAATCCTATGAAAAATGAAAATGCCAGGTTTCTGGAAATCCAGTCCAGTGCATCCAGTACCTGGGGATGCAGCACCAGATAATAGAAGGCTGCCAGTGCATACCAGAAACAGGAGAACAGCGGGCAGATAACACCCTTGATATTTCCCCAGTAAGATGAGTAGTCCCAAAGCTGCAGATGGAAATGATTTATAAATATCATTCCTGTGACAAATTCGATAAAGGTCATGCTTGCAGCCATGATGAGGAATATCACCAGTTTTCCAAGTATGGGGTGAGTTGCTTCCAATGCAGGAATATGTATATGCCCCAAAAGATAGAGCACTATAAGACCGGTTCCATAGATTGGCAGGTATGGCCCTACGAAGAATCCGGGGTTAACCCACTTTTTCTTTTTCCTTTCTACAGGATCCAGAAATCTTCTGAAGAAAAGTTCAATAACCCAGCCGGTCATGCTTCCGGCGGAAAAAAGGAAGAGAAGTATTAGAAGCTTATTCATTTTGAACTCCATTCTATCTTAAGAGATTATTTCCAAAAGCTTAGTAAAAGCTCAGTTGCATAGACTCCTATACAGGACAGGAGAGCTACGGTGGTGAGGCTTTTGTTGTAAAATGCCAGTAGCAGCGCTATGGTAAAGCCTACAACTGCTGAGGCGATACTTGATGTGGCGGTGAAGATAGCCGGTATGGTCATGGCTGTCAGAACCGCATAGGGTATGTAATACAGAAATGATCTTACAAATTGGTTTTTAATCTGTTTATTGACCAGGACAAATGGTATTACACGGATTAAATATGTGGATATGGCCATGATGGCCAGGTATATGAAAAATGTTGTCACGTTCATTCTGTCACCTCCACCGGTTTAATGATTGCTACGATAGCAGCGCTGACGACAGCGCAGAAGCTTATGACTAGTCCGGGCGAAAAGGTGCTAAGAAATGGAACATATTTAAAAGCAGTGGATAAGCCGGAGGCTATTATCACAGCAATAAGTATGGAGTGTTCTTTTTTTGCTTCGGGTACAACTATGGCTATGAACATTCCGTATAAAGCCAGTCCCAGGGCTGAAAGAATTGCCGCGGGAAGAACATTTCCCAGAAGGGCGCCCATAAGAGTACCAAGACACCATCCGATGTATGGAAGAGTGCAGAGACCGGCAAAATAGGATCGAGTGATTTTCTTCTCTGATATGCCCACGGCAAAGATTTCATCCGTTATCATAAATCCGAAGATCCATTTCCATATTCCGCGGAACTTTTTGTCAAGTTTCTGGGATAAGGCTATGGACATAAATGAATAACGGAGATTAATGGTGATCTGGGATATTAACATATCCAGCCAGAGCCCCGGCACGAGCATGGTCTGTATACCGGAAAATTGACCTGCCGAGGTAACAGTGGTTAAGGAAATGAGAGTTGCTTCCCACCATGTTAAGCCATATGAAATTGCTATTATTCCAAAGGTGAAGGATACTGAAGTGTAGCCCAGTCCAATGGGCAGTCCGGCCAGTAATCCTCTTTTATAATTTTCTATCATAATTTACGATTGTAATTGTTTTTAATTACTTTTTCAAGGGGAATATTACCCTTGAGCACTCGGCTTTTTAAGTATAATTAGTGTTGACTAAGCAATGGTATGTTGGGGTATACTAAAGAGGTATTCGTGGGAATATACATTTATATTTGAGGAGGTCATAAATATGAAGTACAGATGTAAAATATGTGGGGAAATCATTGAGTCAGATACAACTCCGGAGGTTTGTCCAAAGTGTAAGCAGACAGATTGTTTTGAGGTGATCGAGGAAGAGGCAGCTCCGGCTAATAAGTATGCAGGAACACAGACAGAGAAGAATCTTCAGACAGCATTTGCCGGTGAGTCACAGGCAAGAAATAAGTATACATATTTTGCTTCAGTTGCAAAGAAGGAAGGATATGAGCAGATTGCTGCACTTTTCCTTAAAACAGCAGACAATGAGGAAGAACATGCAAAGATGTGGTTCAAAGAGCTGGGAGAGCTTGGAGATACTGCTGCAAATCTGAAGGCTGCCGCTGATGGTGAGAATTATGAGTGGACAGATATGTATGATGGCTTTGCAAAGACAGCAGATGAGGAAGGATTCCCAGAACTGGCTGAGAAGTTCCGTCTCGTAGCTGCAATAGAGAAGCATCACGAAGAAAGATATCGTGCACTTCTTAACAACGTGGAAACAAAGCAGGTATTTGAGAAAAGCGAAGTAAAGGTTTGGGAGTGCCGCAACTGTGGTCACATAGTTGTAGGAACCAAGGCACCGGATGTCTGCCCTGCATGTGCACATCCACAGAGCTTCTTCGAGGTACATGAAGAGAACTACTAAGATACGGAAAAACTAACAAGATGTAAGCTTTGTTAAACATAATGGGACGTTTCTCTATCAGAGAAACGTCCTTTTTTCGTCCCCTTTTTCCGTAAATGTGGCTGACAAGTAAGGGGTGGGTGTGGTATGATGTTGAAGTGTGTGATGTGGACTGAGCTTTAAGGAGGAAATGTATGCTTTATATTAAAGGTGGCAGGGTTGTGAATCCAGTTACAGGATATGATGGACCGGCAGATGTGGCAATTCTTGGAAATACCATAGTTGGAGCGGGACCTGATCTTGATATAGAGGAAGTGAAGGCCAGATGTGATGTGTCACAGGCTGATATTCAGGAGATAGATGCCTCCGGTTTTGTGGTTGCTCCCGGCCTTGTGGATGCTCATGTTCATTTTCGTGATCCGGGATTTACATATAAAGAGGATATAGAGACCGGTGCTGCTGCGGCAGCAAGAGGTGGTTTTACCACGGTGGTTTGTATGGCGAATACAAAGCCGGCTGTGGATAATGAGGAAACTCTCAGATATATTCAGGAAAAGGGAGAGAAGACCGGTATCCATGTGCTTCAGACGGCTACCGTAACAAAGGGGATGGCCGGTAAGGAGCTGGTGGATATGCAATGTCTTGCAGATCTGGGAGCGGCAGGCTTCACAGACGACGGACTTCCTATAATGGATGAGAAGATATTACTCCAGGCAATGGAGATTGCAAAGGATCTGGATCTGCCCATAAGTCTTCATGAAGAGGATCCTTTATTTATAAAGCAGCCCGGTGTTAACATGGGACGTGTTTCCGAGGAGCTGGGCTACGGTGGTGCTTCAAGAACCGCCGAGGATGTAATGGTTGCAAGAGATACAGCCATTGCACTTCATACTGGAGCTACGTTATGCATACAGCATATCAGCTCAAAGAATAGTGTGGAATATGTAAGAGCAGCCAGGAAGCTGGGAGGAGATATTCATGCAGAAGCTACTCCTCATCACTTTACGCTTACAGAGGATGCAGTACTGAAGTATGGAACCTATGCAAGGATGAATCCGCCACTCAGGGAGGAGTCAGACCGCATGGCCATCATAGAGGGAATCCAGGATGGCACCATAGATATGATAGTAACTGACCATGCACCTCATTCAAAGGAAGAGAAGGAGAGGCCTCTGGCAGCAGCTCCAAGTGGAATAACCGGACTTGAAACGTCACTGGCCCTTGGGATTTATTCACTGGTAAAACCGGGATATATATCCATGCTCAAGCTGATGGAACTTATGAGCACAAATCCTGCAAAGCTTTACAGGATGATTCCGGGAAATATTGCTCAGGGGGCTCCTGCTGATCTGGTCATTTTTGGCGAGGATGATGAATGGATCGTGGGCGACTATGCATCAAAGGCTGAAAACAGTCCATTTACAGGCTGGAAACTCCCCGGAAAGGTTCATTACACCATCTGTAATGGAAAAATCGTTTATCAGGCATAAAGTTTTTGGTATCAAACGCATTAATAATTGAAATAATTGATATAAGCCTGTATAATGTATAGGTTGTAATAATACTAAATAATTCAAAAAGGTTGAAGTTATGAAGTTTATACATATAGCAGATGTACATCTGTTCGCGAAGCCTGATGAAGGTAAGCCGTGGGCAGAAACAAGAACAGCGGAAATAGAGGAAACATTTAACAGGGTTCTGACGGATTGTAATGAGAAGGATATCGACCTTCTTCTGATTGCCGGAAATCTGTTTGATCGTTCACCTTCTGTTGACGACCTTATTTTTATAGATGAAAAACTGGAGACACTGGTTAAAACTAGAACAGTTATTCTTTCAGGCCCGGATGATTATATAACTCCGGGAAGTGACAGCGCCGGTTATAAGTTCAGATCCAGGACGGTAATGCTTCCTCCGGACAGAACTGCAAATGCCTATCTTCGTGGCATCAATACCTGTGTAACAGGTTTCAGTTACGGCAAGCCCCAGTATAAGAGCAGAATAATAGAAGAAATAGAACCCGGAAGAGAGGGTGCAATAAATATAATGATTGCCTCCGGTGGAGATAAAAATCACATGCCTTTCAGAAAGGAAGTGGTTGCTTCCAAGGGTTATGATTATGTGGCAATGGGTTATATCAGAAGACCTGTGCATATTCTCAAAAACAGAATGGCATATGCAGGTACTCCGGAACCAATGGGACCTACAGAAACAGGCCGTCATGGCTATGTTTATGGTGAGATTACTGATGAAGGAACCACCATCAGCTGGTGTCCTATAGCTAAGAGAAACTATGTGGATATTAGCATTACCATGTCTCCGGAGCTTTCGCCTCAGGAGATAGTTTCAAATCTTGAGAACAAGATGCTGAAGCTGGGAAATGAAAATATCTATAGTATCACTCTGAGAGGTTTCTCAAAGGATAATACAAACCTTGATCTGTCAAGAATAAACAGCAGGTTCAATGTTTACGAATACCTTAACATGACCATTTCCGATGAGGATCAGAAAATCCTTCAGGTGGAGAATGAAAAAAATATGATGGGCAGCTTTATCAGAGAAGTAAATGAGAGCTACACTCTCGATGAGAGTATCAGAAACAGAGCTCTCAGATATGGTATGGAAGCGCTTATTTTAGCAGGAGAAGAGAGATAAATGTATCTGACTAAACTCTTAGTAAGAGATTTTGGCAAATTTCATAATAAAAGTGTAGATCTGAGTACCGGTATCAACCTGGTGGTAGGCGGACCTGAAAGTGGAAAGTCGACCTTCCGTGATTTTCTGGTTGGAATGATATATGGAATTCCAAGAAGAGAAGGAATCACAAAGGTACGATCCAATTATGACCAGAGAAAACCTGAAAAGGGATCAGGATATTCAGGTACAGCATATATTAAAAATGATACAGACACCTATCTGGTGGACAGGACATTTCTTGCAGGTGCTAAGAAGGCCTATGTTCTGAATGTAGGTTTGGGAAGAGAAGTAAAGCTGAATTATACAGATACCCTCAGCGGAACTATCTGTGATACTGATAAGAACACATTTCTGGATACCAGATGTATTGTGGAGTCTGAAGAGGATCAGACAGGAAAGAGTCTGAAGAACTATCTTACAAATATTACTCTCACAGGTTCTGCAAACATTGATAAGGCCAAGGCCATTAAGTATCTGGAAAATGAGAAGAAGACTCACATTCCACGTCCGCTCATCAGACGCCTGGATGAGCTGGATGAGAGAATAGCTGAATATGACGGAATAGATGAAGAAATCGAGGGAGTGGAGAACGAACTCAAAACTCTCAATGAAGAATTTGTCATGGAGGCTGAAAGAAGAAAGCGTGTTGCAAGACGTCTCGTGGAAAACGAGGACGGAACCGTAACCTATGAAAGTGACGCAACTCTTGAGGAAAAGATAGACAGAATCACTGAACGTGAAAAGGATTACGGAGCAAGAGAAACAGAGCCTAAAAAAGATGATGAAGAAGGATTTAATCCTTTTGAATTCCTGAAGGGAGATTCTGATAAGCCATTTACTGACAGGATCCCTGTTATCATCGGTGCCGGTATTCTGGTAGTGCTCATCATCGCTGCCATAGTTTACATGCTTCCATTCGAGTCCATGATAAGAAAGCTTTTCATAGGCTTCACAGCCCTCTTTGTATTTATCACAATACTGGACGGCTTCAAGGAAAAGGACCTTATACACAGGGAAAAGAAGGAAGAGCTTCCGGACGAAGAAGAATTCCAGAAGGTGCTTGAGGAGCTGAAGGAAGAGGCTGAGGCTCAGGAAGAGGTAGAATTTGATATGACCTTCGCAAAGCAGTATCAGGAAAAGAAGGCTGCTCTGAAGGAAAAGGAAGCTGCACTTATAGAAAAGAGAAATGAAAGAGCTAAGCTTAGAGCTGAGTTCGATTCAGTATTTAAGAAGAAGAGTGAGCTTGAAGAAGAGATACAGGCTATTGATTTTGCCATAAATAAGATCAATCAGCTTTCAGCAGGTTTCAGAAAGGATTCCTTCACAAATCTGCTGGGATATATTTCCGAGTTTATTAACGTACTTACACTGGGACAGTTTACTGCTCTGGATTTTGATGATAAGGGTTCCATTGTTCTGATGACATCATCAGGCGTAGTTCCTATATCAGCCCTCAGTAATGAGGATGCAGGCAAGATTTTCCTGGCTATCAGACTTAGCATAGCTAAACATCTGACAAAGGAAAAAATGCCACTCATAATAGATGGAACATCCATGCTTGACAGCGTAGCCGAGATAAAGGCATTTGCCAAGATACTGGAATCCATGAATGAGGAGCAGATAATTATCCTTACCGAGGACAGAGGTATGGAGTCTGTGTTCCGTGGAAGAGGAACAGAAGTAAACATGGTGACATTATGAGGATAATAGATTTCCATACTCATACATTTCCGGACAGGATAGCCGAGGCTGCTATAGCCAGTCTAATGGAGGAAAGTCGAAGCAGGGCTCATACAGACGGAACCGTAAATGGGCTCAAAGCTTCCATGGAAACTGCCGGGGTGGATGTATCCGTTGTTCTTCCTGTAGTTACAAATCCCGTGAAAGCCTCGTCCATGAATAATTTCGCTGCAAGGGTAAATGAAGATTTTGAAAACAGCGGAGTTTTTTCCATAGGCGGAATTCACCCGGAGACTCCTAATCTGCGGGAGGTCCTCAGAGAAGCTAAGAACCTGGGACTCAGAGGAGTAAAACTCCATCCGGATTATTATGGAATAATGTTCAATGACATAAAGACTAAGCGAGTTATAGACATAGCCTCAGAGATGGGGCTTTTTGTCATTACACATGCAGGAATGGATATAGGACTGTATCCGCCTATTTGCTGCAGTATAGAGAGTATAGAGGATGTGCTGAAGGATGTGGAGCCGGAGACTCTGATTCTGGCTCATATGGGTGGCTGGATGAACTGGGAAGAGGTTACGCTGAGACTTGCCGGCACAAAGTCCTACAGCTCTACAAAGGTTTATCTGGATACAGCATTTTCCATCGGGGAGATTGGCTGGATAGATCCGGATAATCATAAGGATTATCATCAGATGTCTGATGACATGTTCAGAAAAATGGTAAAGGTCTTTGGCTCTGAAAGAATAGTATTTGGCTCCGATTCCCCATGGGCAGAGCAAAAGGATTACGTGGACAGAATGAACGCCATGGGACTTAGGAATGAAGAACTGGAAGATATATTCCATAGAAATGCAGATAAGCTGCTGAATTTAAAGAGGTGAAACAGATGAGTGGAAGTATTTCCTGTGATGAATGTGCTTACTTTTATTATGATGATGAAATGGAAGAATATGTCTGCGATGTAAACATGGACGAAGATGATTACAGCAGACTTGTAAGTAATCATTTCAAGGAATGTCCTTATTTCAAGGACGGCGATGAATATAAAGTAGTTAGGCATCAGATGTAATATGAAATCCGGAAGGTAATAGAGATGGATATAATCGGAATCGCTCCCGTTTTTAAGGAAACAATCTGGGGAGGGAATAAGCTTAAGACGGTATTTGGTTATGATATTCCCAGTGAACATACCGGGGAATGCTGGGCAGTAAGTGCCCATGAAAATGGTGACTGCCGTATAGTCGGAGGAGAGTTCGACGGAATGCTCCTTTCCCAGCTGTGGGCTACCCACAGGGAAGTATTTGGAAATATGGATCAGGATGTATTTCCTCTTCTTACCAAGATTATAGATGCAAATGATGATCTCAGCATTCAGGTGCATCCGGATGATGAATATGCAGGTAAGAATGAAAATGGCAGCCTGGGTAAGAACGAGTGCTGGTACATTCTGGACTGTGATGAGGATGCATCGCTGGTCATAGGACATAACGCTTCCACAAAGCAGGAACTTACCTCCATGATTCAGGAAAAAAAGTGGAATGAGCTTATAAGAGAGGTTCCTATAAAGAAAGGGGACTTTGTACAGATCATTCCCGGAACGGTTCATGCCATTAAAAGCGGTACCATGGTTCTGGAGACACAGCAGAGCAGTGATGTGACCTACAGGCTCTATGATTATGACCGCTTATCAGACGGAAAGCTGAGACCTCTTCATATAAAGCAGAGCATCGACGTGATAAATGTGCCTCATATTGATGCAAAGCAGGAAAAGGTTTATAAGGAAAGTGCAAATGACTGGTTTGAGATGCTGATATCCTGCAGATATTATAATGTGTGGAAGGCAGAAATCAGTGGAACAAAAATCCTGACTCAGGATCAGTTCTTCATCATTGGAACCTGTCTTGAGGGAGAGGCTGTGATAGGGGATACAAAGGTACAGAAGGGGGACAATTTCATAATCCCTTCAACCGTTGAAAACCTGGAAGTAACCGGCAAGGCAAGTTTCATCTTCTCATCAGCGAATTCATAGTATAATAAAAATAATAGGAGGAAATTATGCAGAAGTTTTACCTGGAAAATCTGAAATTAAAAATAACTATTAACCAGAGAGGGGCTGAGCTTTCCAGCAT
>CADBMW010000130.1 GCA_902795855.1 uncultured Lachnospiraceae bacterium | reverse complement strand
CCTCATATTCCCTGATTCTTTTCTCCCAGGAGGTTTCCTTAGGCCAGCTGTCATCCGCCAGATCCGCTCTGATCTGTTCGGAAAAATACTTAAGCTTTTCTATCAGATGCTTACTCTGGAACATGGGATCATAATAATCCGTATTATACATCAGATTTTCCATAAGTCTGGCCCGGTCCTCGGTGGGCCAGGTTTTGGAATAAATATCTATAAAATAAGCATCCTTATAATTCTCATTCCAGGTTTTTTCATCAAGGGTAGTATATTCATAATCATCTTTTTCAGAGTACTCCTGACCGTCATCGGCTACATAACCATGATAGTAATCAAAGCCTTCAGGATTCATGCTGTTCCACTGCTCTTCATCCATCATACAATCATTTTCCAGCCTTCGGTCTATAACATGGGCAAGCTCATGAATCAAGGTTGATTTAACAGCTCCACCATTACTAATCTTCAGAAATACCATCATAAATCCGTCTTCATTACTTGTTAGACCATCTGAATCCTGAATATTTATACTACTATCCTTCGGTCTCTGATTCCCCGTCAGGAAAATCACCGTATTTCTGACAAAGCCCTTCTCCATACTATCAAACATTCCTCTTGGATACAGATCCAGCACCTCAGAAATGGTATCAAGAGAGTTTAGTATGTCCCCAGTGTTTTCATATACATCAAATTCAAAATCCGAAACCTCTGTACGGATATTTTCCCCAAACTTAACCTCAACTCCGAATTCTTCTTCTATCTTTTCTGCCTTTTCGGTGATATCGTCATAGGATATTTCTTCCACCTCAAAAGGAGTTTTTTCATTTTCCTTAAACTCATCAGCCTCGACCACAGCAAAGTCCCAAAGCAGCATGGCATTATAATCGCCTTGATAATCCATCATACCGCATACGATATACTTTCCGGCTTTTGAATATGCAGTATAATCCAGATATGAGCTATTTACTTCAGTATCATTTATCTTTTCATAGGGAACCTCGGCCTCATAAAGCTTTTCAGCTTTAAAATCTATGGCCGAAAGGGTCATATTAAAATCACCCTCAGTATTTTTTGTAGCATAGACTATGTCATCGTTACAGCCACAAAAATAATAATTATAATAATCCTGCTGATATGCTTTTTCAGTCCACTTTTCGGTATCTATATCCAGATATACCGAATCCCCTTTATACGTAGTTGTATTAACCTTTAAAGCACTGTCAGTTTCACCTGTCTCAATATACATATTGGAATACTCGTAAGGAAGGGTATAAACCTCCTTTATTACTCCATCATCCAGAATTTCATAAATACTTCCGTTATGATCAAAAAGATATATAGAACCATTTCTGGCAAACAGATCTCCGTTTATGTCCGGATCCAGAGAGACTGTTCTGTCTTTATCTCTTTCCGGATAGTAAACCGTTGAGTTGGCATAATCATACATTACCAGCGGATTCACACTGACAAGGGAAAGCCATACTGATGCACCATATTCATTTCTGGCTATACTCCACTGATCTATGGGTTCCGTAACCTCACCGGTAGTTATGTTAACCACAACCACCTTATAATCGTCCTCCCCGGGGTTGCCTTCATCAGCAGCATCGGAGTAAGTGGCGTAGTCATTGTAAGCAGATTCATTTACAGTCTTATATACAATAAGGATTTCATCCTCACTTCGCATACCATAGGTAGATATCTGATATCCCTCATATTTCGGAATAAGAGAAGTTATATTATAGATTCCCTTTTTCTCAGACAGCATATAATCATCCAGAGAATATTCCTTCTCCTCTTCCTCACTGTCACCGGAAGAAGCTTCCTCTTCCTCTCCGGAGTTCACCCTGGCAAAGGGACTCCGTCCACAGCCATTCACAGAAAAACCAATAAAAAAGAGCAGCATAAACAGCATAGTAATCCTATATATACTGTCATATCTGCTCTTCTTATTCATATTAATCCCCCTTAGATTCAGCTGTTGAATCTGGCCTGCTGGCCCTGTATAAGTGCTTCGTCATCAAAGTAATTGATTCTCATAGCTGCCTTAACTTCTGAAAGTGTCTGAGCCGCCTCTGCTCTTGCAACCTCAGTTCCCTTTCTAAGTATATCATATACTGCAGGAATATCCTTCTCATATTCCTTACGACGGGCTCTGATCGGTGCCAGTTCCTTATTCAGAACAGCCATAAGAAATCTCTTACATTTCATATCACCAAGACCACCACTTGTGTAGTGTGCTTTCATTTCATCAAGGTTTTTGTAATCAGGTAAAAACTCTGCAAAATCATCATCTGTTGCAAATGCATCAAGATATGTGAATACAGCATTTCCTTCAAGATGTCCCGGATCTGAAACCTTCAGATGAAGCGGATCCGTATACATATCCATAACCTTTTTGTTTAATTCCTCTTCAGAATCTGAAAGACAGATGCAATTGCCCAGGGACTTACTCATCTTAGCCTTTCCGTCAGTTCCCGGAAGTCTTGAACATGTTGCATTCTCTGGAATGAGGGCATCCGGCTCAACGAGAACCTCTGCATTATAGGTTGCATTGAACTTTCTTACGATCTCACGGGTCTGCTCGATCATAGGAAGCTGATCCTCACCAACAGGTACAGTTGTAGCCTTAAATGCGGTTATATCGGATGCCTGACTGATAGGATAAGTGAAGAAACCAACCGGTATGCTAGTCTCGAAGTTTCTCATCTTTATCTCAGTCTTAACAGTCGGATTTCTTTCAAGTCTTGAAACTGTTACAAGGTTTGCATAGTAAAATGTCAGTTCTGTAAGTTCTGTAACAACAGACTGTATAAACATATTTGTCTTTGCAGGATCAAGTCCAACTGAAAGATAATCAAGAGCCACTTCGATAATGTTATCTCTGATCTTGTCTGGATTATCAAAGTTATCTGTAAGAGCCTGTGCGTCAGCTATCATTATAAATATTTTATCATATTCACCTGAATTCTGAAGCTGTACTCTTCTCTTAAGTGAACCAACATAGTGTCCCAGATGAAGTCTTCCTGTGGGTCTGTCACCTGTAAGTATTATCTTGCTCATAATTTTTCTCCTGTATTTATTACAAATTAAAACTAGTACAATCAGTCTACTCTTTTCTTACCCTGGAAGAAAAGCGCAACAGTACCAGGACCGGTATGACTGGCGATAGTACAGCCTATATCAAATCTCTGAACCTTTCCCTTTAACTGTGGGAAGGTCTGTTCTATAAGCTCTACAACCTGATTTCCCAATTCTATATCTGAATCAGAGAGGAATACCTTTCCATTATAGTTGAGTCCGTCATCACATTCCTCAACCATCTTCTCAACTATCTTCTTTATTACCTTTTTCTTTGTTCTGATCTTTTCTCTTGGAATAAGCTTTCCTTCAAAATCAACATTCAGAAGTGGACAGATATTAAGAACCTGACCTATGGTTCCTGCTGTTTTTGAAATACGGCCACCCTTTATATAGAACGAAAGGTCTGTTGAAAAGAACCAGTGAACAACATTTAGTCTGTAATCCTGAATCCATCCAGCCAGCTCCTCTGCAGAAAGACCTGCGTCTTTCATATCAGCTGCCAGATCAACCAGCAGACCATATCCTGAGGATGCTGCCAGAGAATCTATGACATATATCTTTCTGTCAGGATATTCCTCAGCCAGATCATTTGCAGCAATCTGGGCACTCTGGATAGTACCGGAAATACCACTGGAAAGGGTGATATGAACTATATCCTTTCCCTCTTCCAGAAATCCTTTAAAATAGTCCAGGTATTCACCTGTGCTGACCTGTGATGTCTTGGCATCAGCGCCGTCCTGCATCAATTTGATCAGCTCTCTTGGAGAAAATGAATCTCCCATATCATCTTTATACTGTTTTCCATCAAGGCTTACATTAAATGGAACAAATTTTATATCTCTTTTCTTCATCCACTCAGGATTAAGATCGCATGGCGCACATGCACTTAGTATATAATCGCTCATTTTTTACCTCGTGTATTATTTTACTATTACTTTCAATTTAAGTAATTTACCGTTTACCCAGACCTTTAAAGTAGTCTTTCCTTTCTTAAGGCCTTTGATTTTAATAGTATTTTCTGTACGTTTTGAAGTAATCTTTGCGTACTTTGTATTCTTATATTTGTTCTTTACTTCCGGTGCCTTGCCTTTAATCTTGACCTTAGCTGTTTCACCTTTTTTTATTGTGATTGTTTTCTTACTAAGCTTCGGATTATTATTTACTGTAACATTATAATCCAGCTTTTGTCCGGACTTCAGGGTTGCTGTAATAGTAGCATTTCCTTTCTTTAAGGCAGTAACCTTTCCGTTCTTATCAACCCTAGCTATCTTTTGATTGGAGCTGCTCCAGCCTGCAATCTTTTCACGTATATTATTGACATTAACAGTTTCACCGGCTTTAAGATTGTAAGCTACAGTAGTAGCCGAGGCAGTAACTTGTACTGCAGGCGTAACAGTAGGCGTTACAGCACCTTGTGCAGGTGTCGGTGTAGGACTTTGAGCAGGGGATTTGTCATCCTTTTTATCTGGTTCGACAGGTATTTTTTCAAATACTGCTTTTACCTGAACATCAGAGTCACCAAGTATGAACTGGTTATCCTTAACGGTTACACCACCGGATACAACCACCCATTTCTTGAACTGATATCCTTTTCCAGGAATAGCCGTCAAAGTAACCTTAGTACCTGGGAAACCAGATACCTGATCTGCTATGGCCGTTCCTTCACCTTTTGTGCTAACCTTAATAGAATGTTTATTCAGGTCCTTCATTTTCCAAAGCTGCGCACCATAATAAGGATTGGCAGTGCCTATATAAAGATCATCATTCCATACGGTGAGTGTTCTTCCACCATAATTATAAGGATCGTTTAATCCGTCATCTAAAACGCTGTCCCATTTTTCACCATCCGATGTTACAAAAAGATCAAAACCACTATTGGCATTATTGACAAGAGCTCTGGCCTTTGCCCAGTATATCAATCCATCAATATCAAAGAATCCCAGTATTTTGTCAACAAGCTCGATCAGAGATGACAGTGTCTCAATCTCATCGGGGGCCTTAAGATTCTCAGATACATCAGATTTCCCTTTGTCTGCATCTCTCTCCATTTCCTCTACCATGGCATCACGGCAGGCCTGCAGATTCTCTATAACCGGGATAAGATTTTCTACAGTTGCTTTGTTATTATTGAAATCTTCAAGACTGTCACAGGCCTCATCTGCAGCTTCTATGAAGTCTTCTTTCACAGGATCCTCTTCCTCAGAACCTGCACCTTTGCTGAGCCTTCCTGAAAGAAGCATGCGTATCTTTTCAATGATTGTACCGTACAGAATGTCCTTTATATCTACTGAAAGGTAATCTTCATTTGAGATCAATGAAAGTAATAAATTGTTTATGTCGGCATCAAGAAAATAATTATAGGCTGTGGAAGAATCAAAAGTTCCTGTGTAAAGCTTTCCATCATTTTCCGCAAATCTCCATACATAATCATTTGTGGTACCTTCAAGTAGTTCATTTGCCCCATCAACCGCAGAAATGTTCTCATCTTCATCCATAACCCATACGTGCTGAGGATGACTTAATACTTCATAAATCGGAGCATATATCTGCTCCAATGATGGTCCATATTGACTTAACTCAGGATTTGCAGCAGCTATTTCAGGATTCACCATATGCTGAATCTTGTTTATGATTTTTATCATAGTCTGTGACTGAATCGAAGTAGCATTATCAAATGTTCCGATATACATCTTACCATTGTATACATAAGGAGTGGCAGTTGACTCAAGTAATCCGGCTCCATTAAGACTGGCAGCATACTCATGGCAGCCATATTCTTCTGCTAATTCGTCATTCAGCTTTCCTACATTTTCGTCCATGGCCAGTGGGTATTTTCCATCGTCACCTACAACCTCCGTCCAGGTCCATCCAAACTGGTTAGGTGCATCTCCACCTTTTTCTCCACGGAACATAGCCCATCCTCTGTCATAGGCCAGAATCAGATAAAGCTTTCCGTTATAACTACAAAAATCCCAGACAGTACCGCCGCCGCTCTTATAAACGAGAGCATTTGCATACTTACCAAAATCATCATAGGTAGCAATAAGGTTAGACCAATCCTCCTGATCAGAACCAGCTGTATCCGGATCCAGATAACGGATTACAATTGGTAATGGAGCTTCAGGATCTCCGGCTGCAAAGGCCTGACCATATTTTTGCCTCCAAGGAAGATATGTTGTATCCTGTCCACCAAAGTAGAGGACATCTCCATTTCCATCGCCGGCATCATAGATACATCCTGCCCTCAGACTGCTGATCTGTCCCAGAGTCTGAAAAGCCACCTCTGCATTATCATCCTCATCTATGCGGATCAGCTGAAGCATGTTAACTCCAAGAGATCCAAAATAAAGATTTCCCTTATACTCTACTACAGAACGGTAGGATAATGTCTCAGAACGAACGTCTGCACCGGGAACAATATCACCATTTTTGTCAGTATAATACAGTACACCATCCTCCCCTCTCTTTGTGGAAGGTCGATAGATAACCTTTGATGTACCATTTTTTACATCAAAGCGAATGATCTGAGGAATATAATCCTGTTCATCAAGATTGACAGGAACATCTCCGGTACTCATCAAAGCAGCAATATTATTTATCTGCTCTCTAGTCATAGCCGCGTCAGGATTACTAGTTATAACAGCTTCATATACTGCATTGAGGGCTGAACCAAATAGTGTCCGGTTAGTTCCGACATATATATAATCCCCTCTTGCTGCAACAGCCCAGGCATAACTATTTATACGGTTTGCTTCATATCCTGTCACATCCTCGGTGTTAATACCGTCAGCCTTCTTCGAGCCTGAAGTAGGATTCGATATCTTCTCAAATTCATAGCCATTTCCATAGTCACAGGTAATACCGCTACCTTTCTTCGCATAGCTGGTTATGCCATTCACCTGAAACAGTGACAAGGTCATAGCTGCAGTCAACATGGTACAAAATACTCTTGATAATTTATTCTTCATTACATACCTCTTCCTTCAAAAAATAAATCAACAAATAAACATATAGGATTATAACAAAAACTGTGTTCTATTACAACATATTACAACATATTTGAACATCAGATAATTCTCGTCATTAGTATTACGGATTCCACATGCATTCCACGGGAAAACTGATCATATATGGAAAGCTTTTCTATCCTGAAATCCTTTTCGGTCAAGGTTTTAAGATCTCTTGCAAGGGTAGCCGGATCACAGGAAACATAAACCAGCCTTTTAGGAGCCATTTTACAAATGGTATCCAGAAGCTTCATGTCGCAGCCCTTCCTTGGTGGATCCACCACTATCACATCCGCCGGATGATCTTCATAAATGTCACTTACAACATCCTCCGCTTTACCAACAAAAAACTCCGCATTAGTTATATCATTTAACTTTGCATTAAGTCTTGCATCCTCTATGGCCTGAGGAACTATTTCCACACCATAAACCTTTCCTGCCTTCTGGGATAGAAAAAGGGAAATGGTTCCTATTCCGCAGTACATATCCCATATACTATCCTCTACAGAGGGAGCGGCATATTCTAGAGCCTTGCTGTAAAGTCTGTAGGTCTGAAGGGGATTTACCTGATAGAAGGACTGAGCCGAAATCTGGAATTTAATATCACCGATATAATCCGTTATATAATCCTGCCCCTCTATAACAAATGTTTTCTCCCCCAAGATTTTATTTGTATTCTCCATATTTATGTTGGCCACAACCGAGGTAAGACGGATGGCTTCTGTCTCATTTTCTTCATGATATAGATTTATGGCCTCATTTAGATCAGCAACCAGCCTCTCACTATGAGGAACCTTTTTTCCATTGATTACTAGACATACCATGAGCTCACCGGTTTTAAATCCTACGCGGGTAAGAATATGCCTCAGCAGTCCATTATGAATCTTCTCATCATAGATGCTGATACCATTTTCATCAGTCCACCGGCAAACAGCCTTTGTAATATACCGGTTAACCGGATGGCCTATAAAACAGTCATCCACCGGAATAAGGGAGTGGGTTCTGCCAGCATAAAATCCGGTTATGGTTTTACCATTTTTATCCTTTCCCACAGGAAACTGCATTTTATTTCGGTACCTGTAGCAGCCAGAGGGAATGTCCGGATCATTCATCCCATATACCCCTTCCAGATACCTCTGGGGATTTTCTATTCCTCCGATTCTTTCAAGACAGTTCAGCACCCTCTTCTTTTTCAGCTCCAGCTCCTGCTCATAGCTGATATGCTGAAGACTGCAGCCACCACAAGGTCTGTTCACAGGGCACACAGGCTCCACCCTGAATTCAGAAGGCTTTATAATTCTTTCCAGACGCCCGAAAGCATAATTCTTCTTAGCCTTTATGATCTTAATCTCAGCCTCATCTCCGGGAGCGGTATCCTTAACAAAAACCGCCATGCCATCCACATGTCCAATGCCGGAACCATCCTCCGTCATATCCTCAATCAGAATATTGTAAATCTCATTTTTTTCCATATTTTTATCCATTT
>CADBMW010000129.1 GCA_902795855.1 uncultured Lachnospiraceae bacterium | reverse complement strand
CGTCATAATATTCTTTTTTATTTTTTTTGTCAACTTTCTGGCAAGCTTTAATTGTGGAAGTATTAAATACTTTACCGGCGGAATTGCTTTTATCTTCTTCTTAAATGCCAGCTTCGGATTCAGGGTGTTTGTACATATCGTGCTGACACCCATTTTAAGAAGCTCTTCAGCTCTTTCGTATTTATCTGTTGTGTAGCAGAGAATCCAAAGTCCCATCTCGCGGATTCTTTTTACAGTTTCCGCATTTGCATCATGGACGCTGAGCGCAACGGACCAGATACCATTCTCCACACAGTAGGAGGTCAGCGTTCTGAAAGTCTCCTCATCAAAACCTCTTTTTATAAACATCTGATAGTATTTGAAATGATATACAGAGTCTATAGCCTGATGTCTGGAAGGATTGGCAGTCTGTACCAGTAGTCTGTCCAGAATGCTTTCATCATTATGAAAGATTTCCAGCATCTCCTTCGTTTCTTCCTTTGCCTGTTCATCAGAGTAGCTTCTCAGATCTATCTCAAGATAAATGTCCGGATATTTCTTCATGTATTGATAAAGCTTCGATGTATCCATGGTGTCCATATCGTAAAGCTTCTGCCTTAGAAACATCTCTTTTGTCATATGCTCAAATTCCGGAGTGTAGGTCATCCCCACCTTTTCTGCCCTCTCCTTTGTCCAGCCATGGGAAAGGAGCAGCACATTATCCTCCGTAGGTGTCAGATCCACCTCAAAGAACTTGTGTCCTTTGGAAAGAGAATATTTGAAAGCTTCTTCATTATTCAGATATTTATGCCCTTTGTATCCACCAAGGGCATGAGCCATATATTTATATTTAAACATTGGCGGTCTGTTTGTAGCTGCCATATTACCTCACTGAACTATTATTTTTTCTTCACCTTCATGGTCTTGGTGATTCCAGTATTCTTAAGCCATTTTTTGTAGCTCACCAGTTTCTTCTTCGGAACCTTGAAAACAGCTTTCTTATTTATACCTTTAAATGCATTCTTTCCAAATGATTTCTTTGTAAGCTTTGTATTATTTATGATAATGGTCTTCAGACTTGAACAGTTGAGAAATGCATTTTCTCCGATGGTCTTTACATTTTTACCGATAACCAGCTTATTAAGATTTTTGCAATCCTTGAAGGCATTAGCACTTACTGCTACTACACTGTATTTTTTACCATCGATAGATACAGTGGCCGGTATTGTTACTACCTTGGCTGTTGTATCAGCAGGAGCTGTATAGATTACTCCCTTTGAACTGATGATATTATATAATGATTTTCCATTAGTATCCTTCTTTGCATCGGCAATGAGTGCTTCCGATGATGCCTGACCGGTTTTTGCAATATACGCCTTATAGGCAGCATCTGCTTTTTCATATGCAGCCGCTGCTTCATTATACTTCTGAAGTGCAGCCGCAGCCGCAGCTGTCTTTGCATTATATTTATCGGTTATTGACTTAAGATTTGTATCAGCCGCCTGTTTAGCCGAAGCAGCTTTGTCCATTTCTGCCTTTAAAGCTTCATAAGAGGAAATAGTTCCTTCCATATCAGCTTTATAATCATTAAACATTTTCTCATATTCATCCACAGTATATTCGGGATCGTTATTATAATTATATCCTGAAAATGTCTGTCCGTAGGTTACTCCATACTGAGTTCCCTTTGTATTAATGGCAAAGCCTGTAGTCTTATATCCGGGATTGATGTCATTTATATAATGTCCGACACTTTTACCTGAATAATGATTATTTACATACGAATCAATTGATGACTTGTTTGACTGATAACATGAATAGGCAGTTGCACCCGTAAGGCCACTTCCCAGACCTAAACTCTGTGTTGCTTCGTCAAATATTTCCTTCTCGTTATCATACCACTGGATATATGGATTTGAACCCCAGTTCCAGGCAAGACATTCACCGACATTAAACTGTTTGGCGTGACCTATTACCGAGTCAGAATAATCACAATTTGCCTGAGCACATGCCATAAGATAACTTGTCACCTTCAGTTCTCCAAGTCCCAGGTTTTTTCTGAGATTATTCAGATATCTCATCCATTCAAAGGTTGCTGCCATATTCTTTAATGATGTGGCATCCGTCTCTTCCCCCATATGTACATATGACGCATATTTACATTCCGTGAGAGCCTTCATGGCATTTTCACTTCCGATACTTTCATAGAATCCATAAGAGCCCTTTTTCTTTCGTGAAGCAGCAATATCATAATCACTCTGCTTAGTATCTACTGCAGCCTTACTTGTATTATATGTATTCTCTGCAGCAGTCTGCTTTTCTTTTGCATTATCCATTTCTGTCTTAAGGGCAGCTGCTTCGTTATTTAGCTTATTATATGTATCATACGCCGCCGTTTTAGCCGCAGCTGCATTTTGAGCAGCCGTTTCCTCAGCAGATGCAGCAAAGGTCATCTCAGCAGGTGAAAGACATATGCCTGCGATCAAAAAGAAACTGAGTATAACCATAAATACTCTGTTTTGTTTTTTACAAGTCATACCTTTTATTCCCATCATACAATCTCCCTATCCTTTAATTTCAATCATTGTCTTTTGGAGTACTAGCTGCATCCTGCTTTATTTTAGTAGTGCTTATCTCGGGAGTTCTTTCAAGATATACCACGTCCACTCCTTCATCCTTCAGAAAATCAAATTTGCCCTCCCAGTCATCACCGATGACGAAGGTATCTATATGATATTCATGCATATCTGTTTTCTTCTGCTCCCAGTTTTCCTCCGGGATTACAAGATCCACATATCTGATGGATTCCAGAAGCATCTTTCTCTGCTCATAGCTGAAATAACATTTTTTATGCTTCTCATTCCAGTTAAAATCATCAGTGGAAAGTGCAACTATAAGATAGTCCCCCAGAGCCTTTGCTCTTTTTAAAAGATTTATATGACCATAATGGAGCAGGTCAAATGTTCCATACGTTATAACTCTTTTCATTTGTATTACCCTCTTTATTTTGTCTTGATCAGGTCATTCATATCCTCAACGGATTTGATTACAGAAACTTTACCGGCCCAGCTTTCGGAAAGCATGTTTTCTGCAGCTTCCCTGTCCCCTTCATCATTTACACAGACTGCGTGACAGTAGTCAGCCGCAAATCTCACTGCATCCCTCATGAAGTAGTCACCCTTTTCCACAGCAGAAATGATATCCTTTGTGATAAAGAGTACCTTCCGTTTACATTCTGACAGCGCCATGGAAATGATCATTTCCGGATCTACGGTATCATAGATCACAAATGTATCAAACAATGTATATCCATACTGCTGAACATAGATGGCTCCATATTCATGTATGAGATAATTCATAGCCTTTTCAAAATCAATCTTACCGGATATATAAAGCTCCTTAACCGGCGCTCCTATGGAAGACAGCCTGATGTCATCTTCGGAGGATATGTTCTTTGATTCATGAAGCATAGGATAGGCATTGTCCACCCACTTTTTGGTCTTCTCCGAATCACATCCGATCCAGTAATCTATCTTTTCCTCATCCACCTGGCTTGAGAAGGCTTTTAAAAGCTCGGTCTCACTGCCCTCCCGACAGCAGTCAGTATAGATGATAACTTTTTCCTTATCGTTGTGAGGATGATCCTCCAGAACCAGTCCTGTTTCATCATCCCTGAAAAGCTGACACAGCTTGGATGGATTATCTGCCGCATCATAAGCGCAAAGCTCGCTTCTTATCTTTGTATCATCATAGGTCTTTCCGCGATTAAGCATTTCCATGACCTCATCCTTTGAATGAGCCATATCAAATGGAAGATCACGGATGTCCATGTTAAGTCCCTGGAATGAGGAATATGTTTCATAGTCCTCAATATAGAGAATGATATGTTTTCCGAGAACAAGGTAATCAAAGAATACACTGGAGTAATCGGAAATAAGTGCATCCGTTGCTGTAAGAAGCTCGTAGCTGTCAATAAGTGGCGGAAATGTATGAATATGCTTAAACTCTGAACAGTCCAGCCCCTGGGAAATATGATGATGCAGGTTAACATAAAGTATCTGGTCATCCTTCATATTATTGTCCAGGTATTCAAGAAATTCTTTCTCTCTCTTAATGGTATCCTCATCATTCAGATATCCTCTGAAGGTTGGCATATATGCATAAACCTTCTCCCCTGAAGGAGCAAGCTGCTTTCTGATCTCAGCTGTTCTTTCCTCGCTTACCTGTAAAAGTCCTGCAGTTCTGGGATATCCCAGCATAAGTTCCTTACCACTCATAAGAGTTGCTATGTCGTAGGATTTCAGCATTATATCCTTAGTGAAATCATTTGGGTAAAGGAAATAGTCTGTATAAAGGAAGTTCTTCTGCTGCTTTGACTGCAGATGAGCCTTACGACCATTCTTTATAACTCCCAGCTTTTTGAGAGGAGTTCCATGCCATATATCTATAAATATCTGATCCTTTTTCTTTATCCACTGATAAGGAACATAGCTTTCTGTGAAAACGTATTTACAGCTTTCCAGCTTTTTATAATATCCCTTGGGAACTGTGGTGGTTCTTGTCCACTTATTCTGCTTTATATATTCCTTAACGGTATCATCTGAATGATCCTTGGTTCTGACATATATCTTATACTTGGAAAATCTTTTGTCGTAATTCAGTTCGTTCAGAAGATACTGAACGCTTCCCCTTACGCTTACACCAAGTCCCTGGATAAGTACCGTATTCTTTTCAACCTTCTCATCATAGAAATAATCTATAACAGTCTTCTTTCCCAGCTCTTCTTTATTTTTCTTTACAAGCTTTGCATATTTTTTACGAAGCTTTCCTGCAAGCTTCATATCTATGGAAAAGGATTTTGGTTCATTATTTACAAATATATCTGCCATTATATGACTCCTTATAAAAATCAATTGTTTATATCATAAACTTTGTTGAAAACTTTTACAATGATTTTATTCTGATATCAGCCATATATCCTTTAGCCCTTACTGAGGTTATATGAATTCTGTCGCAATTCTTAAGCTTCTTTCTGAGCCGGTAGATATATGCCTTGATCAGACTTTCAGCTTCACTACCTTCCCAGACTTCTTTCATTATCTGCCTCTTGGTAAATAATGTACCGGGAGCTGACATAAGGAAATAAAGAAGTTCAAATTCCTTCTCACTGAAATCAATATAGCCCTCCCGCCAGGTAAGCCTCAGGGCCTCCGGCGAAAGGGTAATATCATCTATTCTGATTATTTCATCTTGGTTTTTCATAATGACTCCATTACCTTTGACACTTATATGACACTTATATGACACTTATGTCATTATACCCTTAATCCACCGATAGAAAAAGCCCCATGTGACGTGTGTGGTAGATCACATGGGACTCTTCATT
>CADBMW010000128.1 GCA_902795855.1 uncultured Lachnospiraceae bacterium | reverse complement strand
GATCCGGCCAGTGATTCCATAAAGCCCTCCAGGCTTCTTTCTATAAACTCATCTCTCCTTTCTCCATTTGGAAAAGGAAGAGTTCCATTACTCTCTATCCATCTGATGTAGTCCTGATTTTCTTTTAGTTCCTCATAATTCTTACCTTCAAAATCTCCGAAATCAATTTCCCGAAGCTTAGGATTTGTATGTATTTTATTTTGAGGAAAAATCAGCCCAGCTGTCTCATGGGCTCTTTTCATGGGACTTGAAACAAGGTAAAAATTCTCCCCTGCCATTCCCCGGATTTCAGGTGCCGCCAGTTCTATTTCCCGCACCCCTTCCTCACTCAGACTAATGTCCGTACGGGAGCCTATATATCTTTTTTCAAGATTTCCCACTGTTTTGCCGTGACGCAGTAGTATCACATTTTTTATCATCTTATCCATAGCATCACCGCCATAAATAAAAACATATCACTCTCGAAGCAGGTAATGAAATATCCTGCAGTGTCTCCTGTCACGCCGCCGAATTCCTTTCCGGTCTTATACCAGTAATATAGAACTATAAGACTTCCTGCCACCATTTCCAAAACTCCAGTGAAGGCATCTGCCCAAAAGGTAAATGCCAATCCCGCCAGCAGCTGAACCACCAGAAATACAGTCTCCCCGATGTCATGCTTCTTTGTTTCACTGTAAAGCATTCCATCCTTTCTGGCCTTGGGAAATGTTATGGATGTGATGGCCGAAAGGCATCTCCCATTCCAGAAAACCAGGGCCAGCGAGAGGACAATATTCATATCTCCCTGAAGCAGTATCAGGCAGATTGAAACTCCTGCTATGATCACTCTTGTTATTAGGCCGATTATGGCAAATGATCCCACATGGGGATCCTTTAATATTTCCAGCTTTTTTTCTCTTGGTGCATAGGAGCTGATGGCATCCTTTACGTCCATATACCCATCCAGATGAAAGCCTCCTGTCACCAATATAGGAATCAGGAGAATCAGGGCTCCCACTGCCCAGAAGGGAAGGTTATATTCATAATATAAATACCCCGCTCCGATGACAAAGGCTCCGATAACTGCCCCCACAAAGGGAAAGAACAAAAGGCTCTTAGCCATATCCTCTTCTTCCCACTTAAAATGGGGCATGGGTATTCTTGAAAACAAACTGAAGGACACTGCCATCCATCTTAAAATCTTCATTCTATTATCCTGTCCGATATTTTTTTCATTTCTTCATTTGTCCGATTCAGATATCGGATATATTTCCTGGTTTCCTCATCAAAGTCTTCCTTTATTTCATACATTGTCCCCACCACAATAAGAAGTGAAGCCGCTTTACTCAGAAGACCTATTTCATTTATCAGCTCTTTTGCAAATTCCTGTTCATCCAGATTTTGCCTCATGGGATTATCGTGCATCTCATTTCCCACCAGATTCGACAGACATTCCAGAAGTATCACAGTTTCTTCTGGAACAGCTTCTTTCGGTTTACATAAAATCGGCAAAGATAAAGATATTTTCATTGGGATTTCCATAGTCTCAAAGCCTTTTCCAGCCCGCTGCCTTCTGTGCCTCTTGACTCGCTCTTCTCCAGCCTGATCCATAACCTTCATGGTGGCAATATATATTTTATGCTTGGCGCCGGATTTTGTAGCCAGCTCCTCCGCCTTCAGGGATTTACCACTGTCCGGCTTTCCCAAAACAAATATGATCATTTCCTGCCACCTTCAAATCTTTTATATTCATCAATATCCGAATCTGCAAAACTTATCCCGCTTCGAAACAGTTCAAATGTCATATCCAGCAGGGGAAACAGCATAACTGCTCCGGTTCCTTCTCCCAGCGCCATGGAACCGTCTATTACCGGTTTCAGCCCCAGATGATTAAGGGCTCTCATGCATCCCATTTCACGTCCCCTGTGGGATGCGATCATATATTCTCTCGCCCCCGGACAAAGCCTTTCAGCGGCAAGGGCCGCAACTGCTGATATAAATCCATCTATTACCACCGGCAGATGATTCATGGCACAGCCAATGAAAAACCCGGTCAGCCCTCCGATGTCAAAGCCTCCCACTTTGCACATTGCATCCAAGGTCTCAGTCTTTGAACCATGATTTTTTTTGTCCAGTCCATGAAAGCTGAGAGCCTCTTTTATTACCTGCTTTTTACGCTCCAGCGCATCATCTGAAAGTCCGGCGCCTCTCCCTGTGATTTCCTCCGGATTCTCATTTGTAAGTGCCGAATAAAGAGCCGTGGAGGTAGTGGTATTACCGATTCCCATTTCTCCTGTGGCAGCAATACGAAAGCCCTCATTCTTACATTTTTCTGCCATCTTAATCCCGGTTTCGATTGCTGCAAGAGCCTCCTCTGAAGACATTGCCTCTTCCCTCAGAATGTTTCCGGTTTTGTTTCTGATTTTTCCGGGGAATACTCCCTCCGGAGTTCCTTCACAGTCCATGCCCATATCAACCGGTATTATCCTGAGAGGATAGCCTGAGGTCATCCTGCCCACAGTGCTCTGATTTTTACCCATAAGAGCAGCCACCTTTGCAGTCACCTCACTCCCGGTCTGGGAAATGCCTTCTGCCACCACTCCATTATCAGCGCAGAATATCACCAGCACCTTTTTCGAAATATCCTCCGGCACCTTACCTTCCATGGCACCGATTCTGCAGAGAATCTCCTCAAAATCCCCCAGTCCGTCCAAAGGCTTAGCCAGTCCGTCCCAGCATTCTTTTACTCTTTCATAAACCTTTTCATCAGGCTTATCTATTTTAATTGTAAAAAGCTCTTCCTTCGTCATATTCCCAAAATCTCATATATCATGTTCATATCCAAAGCTTTAGAAAGCTCCGCCGCCAGCTTCTCATACTGAGCATCTTTATATTCCCGGTAACCTACGATGCTTCCAGTATCAATTTTAGTTCCCTTACGTTCAGCCAGTATCTCCAGAAATCCAGTCAGCACTTCCCTTCTGTCAAAAAGTCCGTGAACATAGGTTCCATAGATATTTCCCTTACAATATCCAGTCTTTCCTGAAGTAAATTCACCAGCCTCGCCGTGCGCACAGGTCTCGCCCATATGGATTTCATACCCCTCCACCGGGCAGCCCTTCAGATCAGCAAAAATGCCATCTCCGCAGGTAATCTCTCCCGCATAAAGCATTTGTCTTTTTTCTTTACCCAAAATGGTCTCCACCGGAAGAAGCCCAAGTCCCTCTTCTTCGCCTCCGGCTTCAACTCCTTCACTATCCTTTATGCTTCTTCCGAGAATCTGAAATCCACCGCAGATTCCAAGTATGGGAATTCCCTTTTCCTTCTCTTTTAGAAGCAGTGTGTCCAGTCCCTTCTCCTTGATCCACCTGAGATCATGGATAGTATTCTTACTTCCGGGTATAAGGATAAGATCGGGGCTTCCCAGCTCCTCACCAGCCGTCACAAACCGAACTGACACCTCCGGAACTTCCCTGAAGGGATAAAAATCCGTGAAATTTGAAATATAGGGAAGTCTGATTACTGCGATATCCAGCTTTGCCTCTTCAGACTTTTGGGACTTCAGAAGGGCCTCAGCCAGGGAATCCTCATCATCTATATCTATATCCATAAATGGAATCACTCCCAGGACAGGCTTCTGTCCCTTTTCTTCCAGAATTTTCACGCCCTCATCAAAAAGACTTCTGTCCCCTCTGAATTTATTTACCACTAATCCCTTTACTCTGTCTCTTTCAGAAGCTTCAAGAAGATCAAGGGTACCTATCAGCTGCGGGAAGATTCCTCCTCTGTCAATATCTCCCACAAGAATAACGGGAGCGTCCAGATACTGGGCTAGTCCCATATTTACTATATCGTCCTGTTTCAGATTCATTTCCACCGGAGAACCGGCACCTTCTATAACTATGATATCCGCATTCTCAGCCAGATGGTCAAAAGCCTCCTTTATCTCAGGAAGAAACTCCTTCTTCCTTTTGAAATACTCAGAAGCACTCATATTTCCGATGGAACGTCCTCTTATTATCACCTGGGAACCGGACTCATTGGTAGGCTTTAGGAGGATGGGATTCATCCAGACCTCCGGTTTAAGCCTGCAGCACTCCGCTTGCATAACCTGGGCCCGACCCATTTCCTCTCCTGTTTCAGTAACATAGGAATTAAGAGCCATGTTCTGGGATTTGAAGGGTGCTACCCGGTATCCGGCATTTGAAAATATCCTGCAGAGTCCTGCAGCCACAAGGGTCTTACCGGCATTGGACATGGTCCCCTGAACCATGATGACCCTGGGCGCCTTATTATTCTTTTCTATATCATTTTCCTTATTTTTCTCAAAATCAGGGAGAATATCTGCATTTATCTCTTCAAACCAGGGCACTGAGCCCAGTTCAGAAATATCTATTCCTTCTATTTTGTAAAGCCTCCTGATAAAGTCCTCTCTGAATATTTCCACCGGACTTCCTATTCCCAGAACCCTGCCTTCTCCCAGTGCAACCACCGTATCCGATATTCCCATGGCAATTTCCAGCTCATGGAGAGACATGATTACAGCCACGTGGCTTTTAACTGCAAACTCCCGGATTGCCTTAAGTATTTCTATCTTATAACGAATATCCAGATAGGAAGTTGGTTCATCCAGAATCAGGATTTCCGGCTCCTGACAGATGGCCTTTGCAAGGAGAACCCTCTGCCTCTGGCCGTCACTAAGAGTCATAAAATCCCTATTCTGAAGCTCTTTTATATTCGTCATAGCCATGGCATTTTCCACAGCTTCCCTGTCCCTGTCTGACAGGATTCCCATGTGGCCTGTATAAGGATATCTTCCTGCTTCAACAATTTCCCTGCAGGTCATAAGCTCCGGATGGATTCTTTCAGTCATGACAATGGACATGCTTTTAGAGATGTCCTTTATCTTCAGCTCATCCATCTCCTTATCTCCAAGGAAGATTACTCCTCCCTTTTTTTTCAGCTGTCCTGTAATTGTTTTCAAAAGAGTAGACTTACCACTTCCATTGGGACCTATGAGAGTCATGATTTCCCCGGGCTTTACCCTCAGATTGATTTCCTCTATTAGCTTCCCTGTATATCCAATGGCCAGGTTTTCACTTCTAAGTATATCCATCAGGCCACCTCACTTACATTCTTTCTTCTGATCATCATAATGATCACCACAGGTACCAGGAAAAATGCGGTCACAGAACTGATGCTTACCTCTGTTGGAGCAAATACCGTTCTTGCCACGCCATCACAAAACAGCGTCACCACTGCTCCTCCCAGAAAACAGGCAGGAATCATTTCATAGGGTGATGAGGTTTTGCTTAAGGATTTTACAAGATGAGGAATGGCAATTCCCACAAATGATATAGGTCCGGCAAAGGCTGTGACGCAGCCCGCCAAAAGACTGGAGCTAAGTATCAGTGCTATTCTAAGAGCCTTAACATTAACTCCCATATTTGAAGCGTAGGTCTCTCCCAGCCTGTATGCACCTATGGGCTTTGAAAGGAAAAATACAAATATCAGACAGGTAAATACTATCAGCATCATTATTTTTACATCCCGGGGCTTTACGCCGGAAAAGCTGCCCATAGACCAGGTATGAAGATTTACAATATTGGAATCATCGGCGAACATTACCACGAAATCCGTAATGGCAGAACAGATGTATCCGATCAGAATACCGCATACCACGAGTATGCTGGGATTTTTAACCCGAAGAGAAATAAGGAGCACAAAGCTCATGGCTGCAAGTGCCCCTAAAAAAGCTGAGATGATCATTCCCAGACTTGACATATGTATTCCCCTTGAGAGAAAAAATATGAGAAATATTGCTACGAAAAGCTTTGCGCCGGAAGAGATTCCCAGCACAAAAGGTCCCACTATGGGATTTGAGAAAAAGGTCTGAAGCAGATATCCGGAAAGCCCCAGAGCTCCCCCAAGAATAAGCGCCGCAAGTATTCTTGGAATGCGGATTTCCTTTAGTATAACGTAGTTCAGGGAATCCGGATCTCCCTCAAATATAGTTTTCAGAACTTCACCGGGCGTCAGAATAACACTTCCTATGCACAGGTTTATCATAACCAGCAAAAGAAGCAGAATCACCAGTATTACAAAAGATATAATAACGCTTTTTTTACTCATATCATTCCAAAACTTTTATTAATTTTAATTCTCCGTCTTCTCCTGTGAAGATAGAATTCAGATCTTCCATAAACTCACCTATTCCTGTGGTTTTCTGGAAGAAATTTGCTGATGTGCAGTATACCGCACCACTTTTAACTGCTTTAAAGTTTTTAAACAGCTCGTTCTTTTCCAGGAAATCATCCATTGAACTAAGCTCGCCACCAATGGTGCTGTTATAGATTACAATATCTGCATCCTTCGCAACCTTATAGAATTCCTCAGGCTGAACATTGACGGAGGTCTTCATGGTACTGCCATCCAGGTCTGAATCAGCGCCTTCAGGAAAGATATAATTTCCACCGGCAAGCTCTATCATTTCCGTTATATAATCTCCCGGAACTCTTACATTTATTTCACCGCTGGAAGAAACATGAAAGAGGATGACCTTCAGGTCCGTCTTCTCCCTGTTCATTATGGGCTCAATATTTGCAAGCTGCTCTTCATAATATTTCCGGGCTTCTTCTTCCTTATCATAAAGCAGACCATAAAGCTTGATCCATTCCAGTCTACCCAGTGGATGACTCTCATAGCTGGAGGTTTCCACCAGAACCGGAATTCCCAGCTCCTCCAGTTTTTCCTTAACCTCAGGGCTGTGATAAATCATGGTATTCTCTATAGTAAGATTACATTTTTCCTGAAGTATCAGTTCATAGTCCGGCGCACTGTACTTTCCTGCATAAATGATATCTCCCTTTTCCATGGCTTCCTTCGCCTCGGAAATATACCATTTATCAGCCTCAGTTCCGGTCATTCTGATGCTGTCCATGCAGCCCAGTTCCCGGATATAATCCATGACGGAGGAAGAATCCAGATATGTTTTATCAAATGGTTTCTTCAGGATTATGGCCTGGCCGGATGTAATCTCCGGCTCCTGAGCACCCTCATCAACAACCACATAATTTCCGGAATTTTTAATCTGTACTAATTTAAAGCCATCATAATCCAGAATTCTGAAGCACTCCGCATAAGAAAGCTTTTCCTCACTTCCCTCCGGCTGATCCTTAAACTCCACCTTTTCAAAATCTCCGGAACTGTCGGCTACGGACCTTTCACTATTCTTCGATGAATCTGTTACTGTGCCCTTATCATTTGAGGCATCTGAATTCGTGGCAATCTCATTTTCCCCAGTCTCCTGAAGCCAGGTGATCACATATTCTATCTCATGTGGCTCACTCATGGCTGTGGTGTCTCCGATAACCTTCAGAGGTTCATCCAGACTTTTTACCTTTACATGGAAGGTGGACTCGCCCCCCGGATTTTCATTATCATAGCGGTTTCCGTCCACGATCATGTAATCATAGTTTTTACTGCTCCAGATAAAACA
Organism: uncultured Lachnospiraceae bacterium; assembly: GCA_902795855.1. Lineage (GTDB taxonomy): Bacteria > Bacillota > Clostridia > Lachnospirales > Lachnospiraceae > Eubacterium_Q. Next base: position 2,668 of record CADBMW010000128.1, on the reverse strand, counting down.
GGCTGTTATATCATTTCCACTTATCTGAACCTCAACAGGAGACTGAATATAAGCCTTTCCGGTGCCACCTTCAAATGATATGCTGTAATATCTGGTTTCCTGTATTTCTGTATCAGTCGCAGTTTCCTGCACTTCAGTATTAGCCGCAGTTTTCTCACTTTCTGGACCACAGGAAGTAAGGAAAAAGCTGCATATCAGGACTAAAATAAGTCCTGACAGCAAGCGGTTTTTTTTATTTTTATTATTCAGCCATGGATACAGAAACCTTATGATCATACCAAACTCCCTTTGTTCCAATAAGCGCCAGATCAAATTCCTTATCCAGATATGGTACAGGAACATCAAATCCATATACATCTTCGTATGTTCCATCAGAATAAGCAACTTCATCTGTTGTAGGCTGAAGCAGCTCTGCTCCATCCTTCTCAGCATCTGCTGCGAGTCCCGGATAAAGGTTTACTATCTTCTTTGAAAGCAGGCTGATATGTACAGTCATCTCGCCATTTTTAACTGTAAGCTTTCCCTTTCCTTCGCAGGCTTCATTTACCTTGAACATTGAACTATCTGTTTTAAAGTATACATCGTAGGTTCCATCTGCAGGAACACCGGCGGCATCTGTTGCGGATGCGTCTGTTGATGAAGCATCTGTAGCTGATGCACTGCCTGCACCTTCTATTGCAGCCTTTACATGCTCTACATAAAGACTCTGTATATCAATTATTCTTCCAAGGCCTTCTATCTGGCAATTGATTGAAGTAAATGACCCGTCAGCATCAAACATGCTCATCCAGGAATCATCTTCATCTCCGGCCATATCATTGTTAGCATGGTCACCGGCAACTACCATAAGAGGACGAAGGATTACATTTTTATAACCTGCATCCTTTACAGCGGCAATGATATTTTCGCAGGAGGTCTCTTCAGGCTCACCCTCTACTGTTCCAATAAATACATTCTTGTAGCCAAGCTTATCCATCTGGGTAGCCATCTGTGAATAACTTACCTTTGCAGTATGAGCTGTTCCATGTCCCATGAATACAAATGCTGTTCCATCTGACTCAGCTGCTTCAAGTGAGTCATAGCCGGCACTCTTAACTGCTTCATCTACAACTGCCTCTGCTACGATTCTCTTATCCTCATTGATAACTGTTGCATCATCACCAACCTCGCCAAGAAGTGGTTCTGCAACTGTAACATTTTCAAATTTTCCTTCATATTCATCAAGGGTCTCTGTAAGCTCGTCATACTCTGCACCATGCATAAGATGAGTAGGCTGAACCACCAGATTCTTTACACCATTATCAACTGCACGGTCGAGAGCCTGCTTTACGTTATCGATCTTCTCTCCATCTCTTGCAAGGATGTGATTTATAATGATCTGAGCTGTGAATGCTCTTCTTACTGACCAGTCAGGATTTGCAGCTTCAATAGCAGCTTCTACGCCGCCTATATCCATTGCACGGCTGTCATTAAATGATGTTCCGAAGCTGACAACAAGAATCTCATTTTCACCTATATCATCTGCATTACGGGGATCGTCATTTGAAGCATCACCTGTATCTCTACCGAAATAGTCAGGATCTGCATTCTCACCTTCAACCTGTTCCTTCTCTTCATCAGAAAGAGAATCCCAGCACTCCTTAGCCTTCTTACAAAGCTCTTCTGTATCCTCAGTCCATTCCTGTACATAGATGGCATCAATTAAATCAGCACATTCCTTTGCCTTATCACTTGAAGTGCTGGAAGCATCGGAAGCCGTGGTACTTTCTTCCTCGGTTTTCTTACCACAGGCAGTGAACATGGAAGTCACAAGTCCCAAAGCCAACATACAAATTAACAGTTTCTTTTTCATGTTTTTTTCCTCCAGATATAAAATAAACAAAAAACTCATTCCGGGACATATCCAGAACGAGTTTACTTTACTTAAATATATCGGCTGTAAAAATACAAAAATGCACACAAAAAAGACGGATTATTCATCCTTATTTCGCGTACAGCCAGTTACTCGTGACCTGAAAACATCCCAAAACGTTTTCCGTACAGAAAAATGGCAGGTTTCCTGACTTCCAGATCATCGCTCTGCTGTATGCCTTCCCGGTTTCCCAGTGACTTTAATATACAGCCTGCTCCCTGATCACAGTGACGAGTTCGTACAGGTCTTGCACCTGTTTCCCTTTTAACCCTCATCCTCCACTCTCCATTGGAAAGCTTCAGAATCCGGCACCATATTTCTTTTCTATATTTTTCCGCCCCATTGTATCATATGTCAGATAAAATGTAAATTTTACATTTGTTGAATTATGCAATATATGTTAAACTCTCTCAAGTAAAAAAATTGTAGCTTACGGAGGTAGCTACTGCTGTTATCACCGCTGTATTTTTGATCTTACCGGTTTTCAAGGATACGTCCTTTGAAAGAATGGGAGTATATTTTGAAGCCTGGATTTTCTTTGCCATCATTATAATGGCAAATTGTAAGAAGCCACTGGAGTCTGCTCTGAAGGTATTTGTATTCTTTCTGATAAGCCAGCCGCTTATCTATCTGATACAGGTTCCCTTTGCAGAATTAGGATGGGGTCTTTTCGGTTATTACCGTTACTGGTTTATCTGGACACTTATAACACTGCCAATGGCGTTTGTAGGATGGTTCATCACAAAAAGAAACTGG
>CADBMW010000127.1 GCA_902795855.1 uncultured Lachnospiraceae bacterium | reverse complement strand
CATAAAACCTATAAAAGATTTTACCAAAACCCAAAAAGACCAGACGCAAATATGCGTCCGGTCTTTTTTGATATAATCAACAACTAACTAAATTATCTAACCCAGTATCTGAACTCTTCATCACCAAGTCTGATATAATCATCATTTGATAACATTACCTCAACTCCAGGCTGAAGAAGCTTTCCGTTGACAAAGGTATGATTGGTAGAATTATTATCTCTGATATAGCATTCGCCATTGCTGATTCTGAATACAGCATGCTTACGGCTAATCTTCTTATTATCAGTTATCTGATAATCACAGTTTGCAGATTTACCAACAAGGAATTCCTTATGAAGAATAGGAACCAGCTCATTTGTCTTGGTTCTCACAAGATAAGGAACCGGATTTGAATAATTCTCAGAGGTAGCAAGAACAGAAGTATCAGGGCTGTCCCCTTCACTCTCATCCTCTAAAATATTCTCCTGTTCAAGAGAAAGGATATATTCATAGAACTCCTCGAGATTGAACATCAGCTTACTGTCCAGATATTTTAATATATTATCTACACAGTCAACTGAATCCATATTGGCGAATCTTACTCTGCTTATGAATTCCTGAATAAACTCTGTAACATTACAGTCTGCGAACTTTTTATTTACAGGCATATAAAGAAGCTGAACATCCAAAGTGGAAAGTTCAATGTACATATAATGCACATCAAGAAGAAGCTTATTCAGAGACATTTTGTTCTCATTGAAATAGATAAGCTGATTAAGAATATTAGAAAGCATCGAAAGAAACTCGCCTTTATAAAGCTGTTTTGTAAGGAACTGCTCCAAAGGCAAAGTTGCAGGAACTATGAACTGAAGTGCACGCACTCCATCTATGGCAACACAGGAACACTTGGTTCTGTTACCAACGAATTCATAGTTATACATAGTCATTTCATACTGGTCGATAGGAACATCCTCTTCCAGTTTAAAATTAAGTGTGAACTCGTCATAGCTTTTGTTAGTTTCTTCCACACCTACACCCCCATATACGTAAAACTAATATTGTTTCATACATACAATATTAACAATATATTACCATTAAAATATGCTATATTCAAGTATCGTTTTCCCTTTAAAAACGATTTTTTCTGCTGCCATTATAACTCTTATCATGGTGACTCTTGTCATGGTGACTTTTATCATACTCTTCATATGCTTCAACAATCTTCTGTACCAGAGGATGTCTCACAACATCCTTACTGGAAAGATTGCAGATAGCAATGCCTTCGATATTTCTGACCACTCTGAGAGCCGTATCAAGTCCTGAAACAGTTCCGGCAGCCAGATCCTTCTGAGACTGATCACCTGTGATAATAGCCTTCGACCCGAATCCAATACGGGTAAGAAACATTTTCATCTGGGACTGGGTAGTATTCTGAGCCTCATCCAGAACAATAAAGGAATTATCAAGTGTACGCCCTCTCATATATGCAAGAGGCGCCACCTCTATAAGACCCTTCTCCATATTTTTCTGAAATGGTTCAGCCCCCATAATCTCATACAAAGCATCATACAGCGGCCTCAGATAAGGATCTATCTTACTCTGAAGATCACCCGGTAGAAATCCAAGCTTCTCTCCGGCTTCTATGGCCGGTCTGGTAAGAATGATTCTCTCAACCTCACCCTTCTTAAAAGCGGTAATAGCCTTTGCCATAGCAAGATAGGTTTTTCCGGTACCAGCGGGTCCGGCTGCAAATACTATCATATTTTTATCGATAGCTTCCACATATTTCTTCTGTCCGAAGGTCTTTGGTCTTATAGGCCTGCCTGCAAGGGTATGACATATAAGTTCACTATCCTCTTCCAGATCACTTACCTTTTCAGCAAAGCCTTCACTGGCAAGTCTTATGGAATAATCCACATTCTGATCTGTTATCTCATTTCCATTTTTCGCAATCACAAGAAGATCCCTCAGAACTCTTTCTGCAGACTCAACCATCCCCTCGTCCCCCTCCAGAACGAGGTTTTCTCCTCTGTAAAAGTAGCTTATGCCAAAGGCCTTCTCAATCTTTCTAATGTTTTTATCAAACTGACCGAATATAATCTGAATCAGTCTGTTATCTATTGTTAATGATTTTTGACTGGTAGCCATTATACCTCTCCATTCAAGTAAAGCCTCCCCTTTAATTGGGAAGGCTTTTATGATTAATCATCTTTATTTGCTTTAGCTGCTTTAATTCCTTCTGTAAGAAGCGGAACTATCTTATTCAGGTCACCAACTATTCCATAATCAGCAACATCAAAGATAGGTGCAGTCTCATCTTTATTTATAGCAATGATTATTTCTGATTCTTCCATTCCGGCTGTATGCTGAATAGCACCGGAAATACCTATTGCAAAATATACAAGAGGACGAACCGTCTTTCCTGTCTGTCCTACCTGAAGCTCCTTTGGCTTCCAGCCGTTATCTACAACAGCACGGGAACATGATACTTCACCACCCAGAACCTCAGCCAGATCTTCAAGAAGCTTGAAGTTCTCTGCAGAACCAACTCCTCTACCACCTGATACAAGGATCTTTGCCTTCTGAATATCAACCTTCTCGCTAACATCTTTAATGATATCAAGAATTTCAACATAGCAGTTATTTGGTGTAAATCCAGGATTAAATTCTACTATCTCAGACTTAGCTCCAACAACCTTTGGAGATCTCTTCATAACTCCGGGACGAACCGTAGCCATCTGAGGTCTGCATTCAGGACATGCTATGGTAGCGATAGTATTTCCACCAAATGCAGGACGTGTCATAAGCAGCTGATTATGCTTCTGCTCATCCTCTTTTCCAGGAATAGGATTAAGAGGGAAATCACCTATCTCAAGTGATGTACAGTCAGCTGTAAGTCCTGTATGAACTCTTGCGCATACACGAGGTGCAAGATCTCTACCAATTGCTGTAGCTCCGATAAGGAATATACCAGGCTTGTATTCTTTGATAACTTCTGATAAACCATGAGCATATGGCTCTGTTCTGTATTCCTTAAGCTCAGGATCATCTATAACTATAACCCTGTCAGCTCCATGCTCCTCTAAATGATAGATTTTATCTTTAATATCTGATCCGAGAAGAACTGCTGTAACGTCCTCTCCGAGTTTCTCCGCAAGATCCATTGCCTTACCAAGAAGCTCATATACGATCTCATCAATATGATTGTCTACCTGCTGGGCGAAGACAAATACGCCCTTATATTCTTCTAATGACATATTTACGTTCTCCCTTCTTAGATAACATGCTTCTCAGAAAGCTTTGATAAAATATACTGAGCAGCATCATTTGCAGTATCAGGAGTAACCTTTTCGCCAGCTCCCTTTGCAACCTTGTCAGATGCTTTAGCTATCTGAGTAGGTGAACCCTTTAGACCGATATTGCTGTCATCAAGATCCTTAAGGTCATTTCTGCCCCATACAGTAATCTCAGCATCAAATGCATCGAATATACCACCAGGTGTCATATATCTTGGCTCATTTAACTCTGAAAGAGCTGTAACAAGACATGGCATTTTAGCCTTTAAGATATGATATCTGTCATCATACTGTCTCTTAACTACAACAGAGTCACCCTCAATCTTAAGCTCGTGAGCATAAGAAATTACAGGGATTCCAAGATGTTCAGAAATCTGAGGACCAACCTGAGCTGTATCTCCGTCGATAGCCTGACGACCAGTTATTATAAGGTCATACTCAAGATTTCTTATAGCAGCTGCTATAGTCTGTGATGTAGCCCATGTATCAGCTCCACCAAGAACTCTGTCAGTTACAAGTATTCCTTTATCAGCTCCCATTGCAAGAGCTTCTCTTAAAACTTCTTCAGCCTTAGGAAGACCCATGGTAACTACTGTAACTTCAGCACCCATTTCATCTTTAATTCTAAGAGCTGCTTCAAGTCCTGCCTTATCGTCAGGATTCATTATGGAAAGCATAGCGCCTCTGTCGAGAGTTCCATCCGGTTTGAATTTAACTCCGCCCTTTGTATCAGGTACCTGCTTAACACATACTACTATTTTCATGCCTGTACCCTCCTTACGCTAATATATTTCCTGAGATTACCATACGCTGTACTTCGCTGGTACCCTCATATATCTCAGTAATCTTAGCATCACGCATCATACGTTCTACTTCATACTCTTTAATGTAACCATATCCACCATGGAGCTGAACAGCCTTTGTTGTTACCTCCATAGCTACCTCTGCAGCATAAAGCTTAGCCATGGCAGCTTCAACACTGTATGATACCTTAGCACCATCGTTGAATTCCTGCTTCTTCATAGCAGCCTTATATACAAGCATTTTTGCAGCCTCTACTTTAGTAGCCATATCTGCAAGCTGGAACTGTGTATTCTGGAATGCAGAAATAGAACGGCCGAACTGCTTTCTTTCTTTTGTATAAGCTATAGTTCTCTCAAGAGCACCCTCAGCTATACCAAGCGCCTGAGCAGCGATACCTATACGTCCACCATCAAGTGTATGCATAGCTATACCAAAGCCCTTACCCTGAGCACCGAGAATATTTCCCTTAGGAATACGTGCATCCTCAAAGATAAGCTCATATGTAGAAGAACCGCAGATTCCCATTTTGTTTTCCTTTGTACCAAATGAAAATCCAGGAGTTCCCTTCTCAACTATGAATGCTGAGATTTCTTTCATCTTACGGCCACGTTTTTCAACGATACCGGTAACTGCAATAACGATATAAACATCAGCAACTTTACCATTTGTGATAAAGCACTTAGAACCATTAAGTACCCACTCATCACCATCAAGTACAGCCTTTGTCTGCTGCATCTGAGCATCAGTACCTGCACCTGGCTCAGTAAGAGCGAAAGCACCTAATTTCTTTCCTGTTGCAAGATCAGCAACATACTTATCCTTCTGCTCCTGTGTACCGTATGTCATGATAGGATCAATACAGAGTGAGGTATGTGCAGAAAGAATAACTGAGGTTGTGGCACAAACCTTTGCCATCTCCTCAACTGCCATAATGTAAGTCAGAACATCACAGCCCTGTCCACCATATTCCTTAGCTACAGGAATTCCCATAAATCCGGCTTTAGCCATTTTTTCAACTGTTTCAGAAGGGAATCTATGCTGTTCATCTATTTCCATAGCAAGTGGCTTCACTTCATTTTCAGCGAAATCTTTGAAAAGGCCTTTGGCCATTTCATGTTTCTTTTCAAGTGTGAAATCCATGATTTTTCCTCCGATTAAATCTTAAAGAGCATCTACAGGTGTCTTTGTACGATCTTCATTGTACTTGTAGAATCCCTTACCTGTTTTAACACCAAGATTACCGCCGCGTACCATCTTACGAAGAAGTGGACAAGCACGATATTTGCTGTCACCTGTCTCTGCATAGAGAACATCCATGATTGCAAGACAGATATCAAGACCTACGAAATCACCAAGCTCGAGTGGTCCCATAGGATGATTAGCACCAAGCTTCATAGCTGCATCTATACCAGCTATATCTGAAACACCTTCCATCTTAATGAAAGCAGCTTCATTTATCATAGGGATAAGGATTCTGTTTACAACAAATCCAGCAGCTTCATTAACCTGTACAGGTGTCTTGCCAATCGCTGTAGCAAGATCAACTATAGTCTTAACTGTTTCATCAGGTGTATTAACACCAGCTATAACCTCAACAAGCTTCATTCTGTCAGCAGGATTGAAGAAATGCATTCCTACCATTGGACGAGTAAGACCATTTCCAATCTCTGTAATAGAAAGGCTTGAAGTATTTGAAGCGAATATACACTCAGGCTTGCAGATCTTGTCAAGCTCAGCAAATGTAGTCTTCTTTACTTCCATGTTCTCAAAAGCAGCCTCTACTATAAGATCACAATCTGCACAAAGATCTTCCTTAAGTCCTGGAGTGATCTTTGCAAGTATTGCATCAACTGCATCCTGAGTCATCTTCTCTTTAGCAACAAGTCTTGCATATCCTTTAGCAATCTTGTCTTTTCCACCTTCAGCCCACTCTGCCTTGATATCGCAAAGTGCTACTTCATATCCATCAACCTGAGCAAAAGCCTTAGCAATGCCCTGGCCCATAGTTCCTGCGCCAATTACGCCAACCTTCATTTTCGTTCTCCTTCCTTATACCGACCCATTATTTATTTACAAATGGTACTACCTTAAGCTTCTTTTCTTTATCCTTTTCAAGGAAATTAGCCATGGCTGCCTGCTGATCCTGTGTCTCAAAGCAGTCACCGAAAAGCTTCTCTTCTATTACTATTGCTTCGTCCATAGAAGCATCAAGGCCGTCATTGATAGCCTTCTTGCAGTTGCGAACAGCTATAGGAGCATTTGCAGCTATTATAGATGCAAGCTTCTTAGCCTGATCAAGCAGCTCCTCCTGTGGGTAAACATCATTTACAAGACCGATAGCCTTAGCCTGCTCAGCCTTAATGTTTCTTGCTGTATAAATAAGCTGTTTAGCCATTCCAACACCAACTATACGTGCAAGTCTCTGAGTACCACCGAAACCAGGTGTAATTCCAAGACCAACCTCAGGCTGTCCAAATATAGCATTTTCAGAACAGATTCTGATGTCACAGCTCATTGATATCTCACATCCGCCACCAAGTGCAAATCCATTAACTGCAGCTATAACAGGGATTGGGAAAGTCTCGATCATTCTGAATATATCATTTCCCTTCTTACCGAATGCTTCACCCTCTGCCTTTGTGAGAGTGGACATTTCTCCGATATCAGCACCTGCTACAAATGACTTCTCTCCGGCACCTGTAAGTATGAGCGCACGGGTTTCATCAAGATTAACTGCATTAAATACTTCCTCCAGATCCTCAAGCACCTGGGAATTGAGAGCATTGAGGGCCTGCGGGCGGTTAATAGTGATAACGCCAATGAAGCCGTCCTGCTCATATGTTACAAATTCTGCCATGTTATTTCTCCTATTCACATGATTTAGTAAATTTTTATTTCATAATCGAGCCCTGGGGTTTCTAGTTAAACGCTGCCTGCTCCTACTTGCCTGTCAGCAAGCAGAACCCGCAGCTACTGGTCGCTTCGCTCCACTCGATTACTTCGTAATCGAGCCCTGGGCTTCTAGCTTAACGCTGCCTGCTTCTCCTTGCTTGTCAGCAAGCAGAACCCGCAGCTTGCT
>CADBMW010000126.1 GCA_902795855.1 uncultured Lachnospiraceae bacterium | reverse complement strand
GGGGTCTTTGATGAAGCAAAGGATTTCTATGACAGGATATTTGCTTTCTGTGATAAATGAAAAAAGTTTGGTTATCTTGAAATTGATTGATCGTAATTCTTATCGTTGTATCGATTCTTATATTTATAGCAGTAATGTATCTGATGTTAAATGTAATGATAGACCGTGCTGCTTTCGGTATCTCCCTTGTGAAGATATTCGGATACAGGATGCGGGAGATAAGAAAGGTATATCTGGATGGTAATTTCTACGCAGTAACTCTTGGAGCCTGCATCGGAATACCGATAGTAAAGAAAATCGCTGACTCCATCTATCCTTACTTTATTGCGAACACCGCCATGGGAATGGATCTTGGATTTGAATGGATCCTGTATGTGGGTATTCTGGGCGGAGTAGTGCTGGTATATTTTGTAATAAGCGGCATACTTACGGGAAAGATTAAAAGAATAGTTCCTGCTGAGGTACTGAAAAACAGAGAATAGTTGTCCTGCTTGAATGATGCACCGGTTCTGGTGCATCATTTTTCTGTTGGTGAAAAATGAGTGAAATTGGTTTACGTAAAATTTGACAGCTTGCTTAAAAATAAGGTATAATATAATGTCTATTACTATGCGTTGGGTATAAATTATGGAAGAAAAGAAGGAAGTAAAAAATTCGCCGGCAGATTCCGGCAACACTAAAAAAAAGAAAAAACGTTCGGCTGTCTCATTTATGATTGAGTTCTTTATAAAGATAGGCGTGACAGCATTAGTTGTATGGCTGCTTTGTCTTTTTGTCGTTGGAGTTTACGTCGTACATAGTAATTCGTCTTACCCGATGATCAAGGATGGGGATCTGTGTCTGACCTATAAATTCGCCAGGCTGAATTCCGGAGATGAGATAGCATATGTTCGTGACGGCAGGATAAAGTTTGGAAGGATAGTTGGTATGCCCGGTGATACGGTGGATATGGTGGGTAATAACCTTGCGGTTAACGGTTATGGTGTTTTCGAAGATGCGGTCTATCCCACAACAGCGGAAGGGGCATCTATCACACTCCCGTATACAGTTCCTCAGGATACATATTTTGTACTAAATGATTACAGGGACGATATAGCGGACAGCAGAACTTATGGCGGAATACCGAAGGCTGATACCAAAGGAAAGCTTGTTTTACTTCTCAGACGAAGAGGCTTTTAAACAGGAAATATTAAATGTGTAAATTATTGCATCTAATGCAATATAAATATAAAGATTTACGTATGGAGGTATGTAATATGAAAGGAAAAAGAACCAAGAAATTGCTGGCGTTATTCATAACGGCAACCATGGCAGTGATGATGATGGGAATCTTTGCCAGTGCAGCAGGTAGTAATAATTATGCTGCTGTAAATGGAGGAATAATGACGTTTAAAAAGTATTTCGTTGTTCCTAAGGACACAACGATTCCTTCAAGAACAGTATCTTATACTATAGAGGCTGGAGCACCGGTAGATGCATCTGCTACGACAGACAAGGTGCCTATTTATGCTGGTCCGATAGTTGATGCTACAACACCTTCTGTTTCTTCTGTTTCGTTTTCTTCAGCTGATGAAATCGGTGCAAAACAAGGCACTGCAACTGATGGTATAACAAATAATGCATCAAAAAAGTACATTGAAAAAGATGTTACCATAGATTTCAGTGGAGTTACTTTTACAGAGCCGGGAATCTACAGATATATTGTAACTGAACAGAGTGTGGCCGGAGCAAGCTGTGTAGGTAATACAAAGCGAACTGTAGATGTTTATGTTACAGATACTAGTGGAGCTTTAACGGTTACAAAAGTTATGTACATGGGATTAGTTACTGATCAGGGTAATCCTACAGGTGCTATTCCTAATCCTATTGCTACTACAGACGGAGACAAGTGTGAAAGCTATATAAATATATATCCTTCACAGAATCTTTACATAGGTAAGAAAATTAGCGGAAATCAGGCTTCAAAAGATAAGTACTTTAAATTTACAGTTACATTATCCGGTGCTGGTAATGCAACTCCAATCGCTGTTGCCGGTGATTTTGTAAGTACGTTAATTCCTAAGAATGTTAATGCTGCAACAACAGATCTTCCTGATGCCGGTTATACAAATCCTTCATCTTTTAATACTGAAGCAGATGGAACAAAAACAGTGGTATTTTACCTTCAGGGCGGACAGTATGTTGAATTACAGGGTGTTCCTGCAGGCGCAACATACAAGGTCATTGATGGTGATGAAACTAATGGATATTCTTCTGAAGGATATACTCGTACATATTCTTCATCCACCAATACCATTACAATAGGTTCGCTTGCTTTTAGTGATCCTAATGAGGGTAATATAGTTGATGGTAGTGATGTTAAGGTAGCTGCAGAAAATAGTAAAAACGGTGCTATTCCTACAGGTGTTATCATTTCTCTGTCAGGACTTATTGTTGTTGGTATTATAGCAGTTATTGGCTTCGCATTCTTTAGTGCTCGTTCAAAGAGAAGATACGAAGAAGAATAATCAATAAGAAGATTCATAATCTGAGGATGGATTATTATGAAGCGTTTTTGGATATGGATGAATATTATATACGAGAAACTGATGTCAGTCGTATTTCTTATAGCG
>CADBMW010000125.1 GCA_902795855.1 uncultured Lachnospiraceae bacterium | reverse complement strand
CTCCCACACGATCCTTCACACTGCCTGCGGGATTCATAAGCTCAAGCTTCGCATAAATCCCAACACTTTCCTTAACGCCCAGATGATTCAGCTTCAAAATAGGCGTATTACCTATCATATCCTGAATGCTCATATGTACATCCATTATCAGTCTGCCTCCCTAACTGAATTTTCGATAGCCTGCTTTATATCTGAAATCAGGTCATCTACGTCCTCGATTCCAACTGACAGGCGGATTAGTTCATCTACTATTCCAACTTCTTTTCTTATATCTGCCGGTATGGCTGCATGAGTCATACTGGCGGGGTGACAGACAAGTGACTCCACGCCGCCAAGGCTTTCGGCCAAAGTCACAAGTTTCAGGTTTTTAAAGAATTTTTTATAATCATATCTCTCATCCAGCACAAATGATATCATCGCGCCGGGGCCATCTGCCTGTTTTTTCTGGACCTCGTAGCCAGGATCTGACTTAAGTCCCGGATAATAAACACGGCTTACATAGCCGCTGTCCTGCAGCCAGTTGGCTATAGTTTCAGCATTTTTAACGTGGCGGTCCATTCTGACGCCAAGGGTTTTGATTCCTCTAATGATAAGGAAGCTGTCCCATGGAGCCAGCACACCGCCAATGGCATTTTGTAGATAATACAGACGATCTGCCAGTTCCTTATCATTTACAGCCACAAGTCCGGAAACCGTATCACTGTGGCCACCCAGATATTTTGTACCGCTGTGGATAACTATGTCAGCTCCCAGAGTCAGCGGTCTCTGAAGATAAGGGGTCAGAAATGTATTATCAACTATAAGGAGTTTCCCGTGCTTATGAGCAATCTCGGAAACTGCTTCAATATCAGTTACAGTGAGAAGGGGATTTGCGGGACTTTCCACATAAACCGCCTTCACATCATCATCTATGGCAGCCTCCACCGATGCTAAATCGGAGGTGTCCACGATTTTATAGGTGATTCCAAAGTTTTTGAAAACATTATCAAGAATACGGAAGGTTCCTCCGTAAATGTTATCCGATACCACCAGCTTATCCCCTGATTTGAAAAGGGATAAAACTGTATTTATAGCCGCAAGTCCGGAGGCAAATGCCAGTCCGTACTTACCCTGCTCCAGATCTGCAATCAGCTTCTCCAGCGCATCTCTTGTGGGATTTCCGGTTCTGGAATACTCCCAGCCCCGGTTTTCTCCCAGGCCATCCTGTTTGTAGGTAGATGTCTGATATATCGGAACATTTACTGCTCCCGTTGTCTCATCTCCGTCCGTTCCACCATGGATCAGTATAGAATCTATTTTTAGGCTCATTTGTTTTTCCTCTTTTTCCGATATTATCCTTCTAAAGGCTGAGCTTAGATGGCTGCAAATCCATTCTGAAGATCTGCGATTATATCATCAATATGTTCAGTACCAATAGAAAGACGAATAGTATTTGGCTTGATTCCGATGTCAAGAAGTTCAGCCTCCAAAAGCTGTGAGTGTGTTGTTGAAGCAGGATGGATAACAAGACTCTTCACGTCTGCAACATTTGCAAGAAGTGAGAATATCTTCAGATTGTCTATGAATCTCCATGCTTCTTCCTGTCCGCCCTTGATATCAAAGGTAAAGATTGTTCCGCCACCATTTGGGAAGAACTTCTCATACAGAGCATGATCCGGATGATCTGCAACTGATGGATGATTTATCTTCTCAACCTGAGGGTGATTGCTAAGGAATTCTATAACCTTCTTTGTGTTTTCCACATGTCTCTCAAGACGAAGAGAAAGTGTCTCAGTACCCTGGAGCAGGAGGAATGCATTAAATGGCGAAATGCAAGCTCCGGTATCACGAAGAAGAATTGTTCTGATATATGTTACGAAAGCAACCGGGCCTAATGCATCATAGAATGATAAGCCGTGGTAGCTTGGATTTGGCTCTGTGATGTTTGGATACTTTCCACTTGCCTTATAGTCGAACTTGCCTGACTCGATTATGATTCCGCCAAGTGTTGTTCCGTGACCACCGATGAATTTTGTAGCTGAATGAACTACGATATCAGCACCATGCTCAAATGGTCTAATAAGGAATGGTGTACCAAAGGTATTATCTACTACTACAGGAAGGTTGTATCTGTGAGCAAGTTCTGAGATTGCATCGATATCAGGAATATCACTGTTCGGATTTCCCAGAGTCTCAAGATAGATTGCTCTTGTATTATCCTTTATAGCTCCCTCAACCTCGTTTAAGTTATGTGCATCTACAAATGTTGTCTCAACGCCGTACTGTATAAGTGTGTGGGAAAGAAGATTGTAGCTTCCTCCATAGATTGTCTTCTGTGCAACGATGTGTCCGCCGTTTGCTGCAAGAGCCTGGATTGTATAAGTGATGGCTGCAGCTCCGGAAGAAACTGCCAGTGCTGCGCTTCCGCCTTCGAGAGCAGCTATTCTCTTCTCAAGCACATCCTGTGTTGAATTTGTTATTCTTCCGTAAACATTTCCTGCATCTGCAAGACCAAATCTGTCAGCAGCATGCTTGCTGTTATGGAAAACATAAGAAGTTGTCTGGTAAATAGGCACTGCTCTTGAATCCGTGGTTGGATCTGCCTCTTCCTGTCCTACGTGTAACTGTAATGTTTCAAATCTGTAATCGCTCATTTTTTTATTCTCCTTTTCAAACTTATTTTTCCGATAAAAAAGTAACCGGTGTTTTATGATGGTCGTATCATAACACCGATTACTCAGTTTGAAAAATCGTATAATACTATGGTTAGTTATAGGTATAGCCTATGTCTAGCCAACACTCCCCTGTTCCTATCTGATCCATTGAATTATAATATGGCATCGCCAGGGTACCTGTGGCCTTTGTTTTTCCAGTAAGCACGTCCGCTGCAGCGTTTCCACCTTCCGATCCCGGAAGATAAAGCATAATGCAGCTGTCCCATTTATCTATATAATCCTGAATTATAACATTTCGTCCTGCTGCTATAAGTGTAATGGTAGGAAGTCCTGAATCGGCAGCCAGTTCAATTGCCTTCTTATTATCCTCAAGTCCCAGAGGACCGGTTATGGAAATGTCATCTGTATCTCCATACCATTCAGCATATGGAATCTCTCCTACGCAAAGCACTATTACATCGCAGGAGTCCATCTGCTTCTTGTCAGTTACCACCTCGAAGCCCACGGTTTCAGCCGCCTCATTCAGAGCATCCAGAATGGAACTGCCCTCTACATAGTGAGCTCCCACATCCTTATCGGAGCCTCCCTGCCATGTATTGGTCCATCCGCCACAGAGAACACCCACATCATCTGCCGCAGGTCCTGTGACAAAAACCTTCATTCCCTTCTTCAGGGTAAGATCACCTTCATTTTTCAGAGTCACATAGGACTTGGCCGCCAGCTCTCTGGCCACCTCATGAGATCTTTCACTATTATAATCATAGGATGGCTTCATATTTTCCAGGAACGGGTCCTCAAAAAGTCCCGCATTTTTTTTGACTCTGATGATTCTTGTTACCGCATCATCAACTCTGTCCTGACTGATGAGGCCTTCATTAACACCATCGATTATATAATTCATGCATTCATCATGCTCAGTATCCTGCATGAACATATCTATTCCCGCATTCACTGCCAGGATTACATTATCCTTATAGGTTTCTCCGGAGCAGTTCAGGATGGAATCCCAGTCCGATAAAACAACTCCCTCAAATCCCATTTCATTTTTAAGTCTGCTTATATACTTTTCATTCTCATGCATCTTGGTACCGTCCAGAGATGAATGAGACAGCATAATGAACTGAACCCCTTCATCGATGAGAGCCTGATAAACTGAAAGCTGTTCCTCTATCTGTTCCTCAGTCATCTTGGAATCGCCTCTGTCTATAAGCATGGTCTGTGGATTTTCTCCTGTTCCGAAAACAGTATAACCATCACCGAAGAAATGCTTCGGACAGACAAATACTCCTTCAGAAAGAAGTCCCTTTGTATAAGCCACACTCATATCCTTCACTATGCTGTTATCAGAGGAATATGATTCATAGGTTCTTCCCCATCTGGGATCCTGTGCCGCTGCAACGCAGGGAGAAAAATTGAGAAGCATTCCCGTGTGAGCCACATCGCTTCCCACCAGCTTTCCGTATTCCTCAGTCAGGGCAGCATCATTTGCAGCTCCGATGTTTATGTTGTGCGGAAAGATAACGCATCCCGATGCAAAATTAACTCCGTGGAGACTGTCATTTCCGTAAATAAATGGTATGGCCGCATCTGATTTCACGGCATTGGTCTGGTAGTCCATCACCACCGACCTCCACTCCTCATCTGTTGGCATGGGCCAGTCATCGATTCTGGAGAGAATGGAGCCGTAGTCTACATTTTTCATATTGGCTGGATCCGTGTTATAGATGGTTGGTTCCATCATCTGTGCCGCCTTCTGTTCAAGTGAAAGGGAAGCGCAGATTTCCTCCGGAGTCATATCTGCATATTTTTTGGCAGCATCCTGTACAGCACCGTCTTCCACAACTGCATTTTCCTCAGTCCTGGTACTAACTGTGGAAGCCCCATTTCCAGAGCAGCCGGCTGATGCCATAAGTGACGCGACCAGAACAGCCGCGATTATCTTATTCTTTCTCATAATGTTTTAAATACCTCAAAATCTGCTTCGTTCTGGTCTGCATATGCAGCTGCATAATTAACCATGGCTCTTTCAAACACATCTTCTTTTCCAAGATAACCAGACAGGGCGAATCTGTTTCCTGTCTTGGCATGGGCGAAGGCCAGTGTCTTTGAACAAAGGAGTGAAAGAGCAAGATACTCTGCTTCAGTAATCTTTGTCAGATCAACTGATCCCTTGGAATCCCAGAGCTGACGCACATAATAATCTATCTCACGGCCGTCAGGAAGCTTTTCCTGCACCCAGCCAAGAAGGATATCTCCTGTGGTCTGGATGGCCCGCTGACCTTCCACTACTCTTCGACCACATTTCTTATAGACGCTATTTCCATAATAATCTTCAAGAACAGATTTTTCAGCTTCCTTGATCTGGAGCACCAGTGGATCTCCGTTTTCCCGTCCCATCATTACAAGAATCCAGGCTCTTCGTCCCACACTTCCTACTCCTACCACCTTATGAGCAAGCTCCAGAACCTCATACTGATCTATCAGCCTCTTTCTGTCCTCAGCCAGTGACTTCTTATATATTTCCAGAGCCTTCTGGATACTGTACTGGAAATTAAAATCAAAGTAAGGTCTGTCTACACTCATGATATCACGAATAGGCACAATGATAGGAGGATTACTCTTGATTCTGAGCTTTCCATCAACAGTTTCCATGAGCTTTGCCACTGCACGTTCACTGTTTTTATTCATGGCCTTTTCAATTATGGCACGAGTCTTTTTAACCTGTTCTTTTTCAACATTCTTCTCATTCTGCTGGATCAGCTCTTCCACATCCAGATGGTTGTACCAAACTGCCATGTTTCCCATTTCGCAGCACTGTGCTATGGTATTTCTGTAATTGGCAGCAGCTTCATAAACTGCCGACTCGCGGACCTGCCGGGAAAAACCTCTGTCCCTTCCGCAGATTTCGATACTGGCAAGAAGCCTTTTTATATCTACCTCAAAGGGAGCCGGAAGAGTCTCGTCAAAATCATTTATATCAAATACCATTCTTCTTTCGGCCGAAGCAAATATTCCGAAGTTTCCGATATGCGCATCTCCACAGGCCTGAACTCTTAAATTCGTTCCCGGCATGGAGGAAATATCATGAGCCTGAATAATGGCCGAGCCTCTGAAAAATGTTAATGGAGAAACCGACATGCGCTTTCTTCTTTCGGGAATAAGCTGCGGAAGTCTGGTTGCCTCCTGTTTCAGAAGCAGCTGCTTTACGATGGGACGATCTGTTTTAACCTCCCACTGTCCCAGACTGCTTCGCTGAGTTATCTTTCTGTACGCCTTACCTTCTTTTCTCTGTTCCTTAATTGATTGCATAACCCCCTGTTCACCCCTGTTTCTTTTATATTTTTGTCAATCTATAAGACCTAGTCCTCATCTGTCTCGATACCATATCGTACTTTCATATCATCAGATAATTTGGCATCCTGAAGAATCCTATGAGCCTTGTCGATGAGTTCACTTACCGTATATCTCTTGTAGTACCCAACCTTTAAATCCTCACTTGATTCCCTGGAAATGGTAAGGAATATATCTCTTCCGTTATGATGTCCAAAGCTGTTAGAAATATGACAGATTTCAAGACCACTCTGGGTATCCACCACATCTGTCAGCATATCCATCTGAACATAAAGCAGATGATTTTCACTGTCATAATCAAAGTTTGCAGTTCCGTTATAGTTGTAACTGATTGAGACATCCACCCTTTTCAGGAATTTGTCGCTGTCCTTTGAATACCAGTAGAGACTGCCATCATTATAAATCACTACCAGAGCATTCTCTATAAATGTCATCGACACCGGAGTAACTGACGGACAACTGATTCTGTTTTTTATCTTACCTTTTTTATCTATCATCAAGATAGTCTTTCCATCGGATATGGCAAATACTCCCTCCGAAGAAACGTCGCTGCAACAGATGCATCCTGTCCATTCCTCAGGGGCATCCAGCTCATATGATTTATCATTTTCTACGTCAAATACATAATCTTTTTCGCCGGAAAGAACCACTGCCTTCTCCGCGTCATAATAAGTTGGTGCAGCATCGGCAAAGCCTATATCTTCCGGAGCCACTATTTCCTTTGTCTTGCCGGTATCAAGATCACGCACTGCAAGTACAGTCTCAAAGTTTTCATTTTTATACTGATATGCCAGCTTTCCATCCATCAGAGCACAGGTTTTATCAAGGGTCGATGACATTTTACACAGCTTGTCATACTTCACATCTTTACCCTTCAGGTCTGCCGTAACCAGTGAAAACTCACCATCATTATCATATCCCAGATATACATTATCCTTATGCATACCCAGCAGCACATAATCGTAAGTGTTTTCGCCCTCTAAAGGATTCTCTGAAAAACCGGCATCGCTGTCCAGGCCGAAAAGGCTGAGAGCAGGACCTGAATCAGTATTAGAAAGAATAGCAAGAGCTCTCCTATCAAGATAGTAAGAATCAGGATTTCCATTTAGAGATGAATTATCTCCAAGAGGCTTCCACTCTTCGTCATAAACATGAACTCCGTAATAGATAACCTCATGGCTCATGTTCTGTCTCACGTAAACACCACTATTGACGGTCACCTGACGAAGCTTGTCAGCAAAATATTTTGTATAATAGACTGCATCTTCATCCACACTTGGAGCAGGGGACGCCAAACCGCCATCCTCGGTTACGTAGGTAGGCTCTCCGTCTCCATCCACATCACTTACATCTATTACTGAATCATTTACATTATTGCTGTACTTCAGTTTGCCGGATTTAAGGTCATATACTGAGATAACATTTCCGGAATAATATCCGACCTTATCTTCTCCCAGCTTTACAAATCCATGCTCAATATCTACTCCGGTACAAACATAATCTGCAGTCCATTTTTCGGACAGATCACCCGGATCTAAGCACTTCAGGGTTGAATAGTCAGAGGAAACAATCTCCATGGAGCTGGTGGCCATGCTTCCGGACATATCCACAATGGCAGTTGAAACCATCAGATTATCATTCCCGATCCAGCCTATTTCCTTGACGGTCTCCTCCGAAATCTCGGATATATCCAGCTTCTTGGATGCTATATCCAGCACACCGTAGGCATAACCGTTCCAGCCGCCAAGGCCGCGGAAGGCTATCTTTTTTCCGTCAGGAGAAATCTTGCCCTCGATAATACTGAAATCCTCATAACCCTCTTTTGTAGGGATTTCCACTTTATTCTTCAACTCGCCGGTGGCTATATCTATCTCATGATAACCGCTCTTCGAGGTATTTATATATACGGAAGTCTCAGTGGTCATCAGATCTTTTGTTTCTTCTATTCGATCATCCTCAGGAGAATAATCCCAAAGTCTTTCGCCACTTGTGACATCGTAGCTGACAAGTTTAGTGTCAGTCCAAAGGGCCAGGATTTTCTCATTCAAAAATGTTATTCCTTTAACCTGGGAACCCATATCATCTATATAAACCATTCTATTATGGGTGGAGGTGTTCCATGCGCAGACCACACTTCCGTCATCCAGAATGGCTATGTTTTTGCCGTCGCTGCTCACCTGAAAATCCGAAATGATATTTGGCATCTGATAATTCCATGCAGCATTGATATTGGTGCCGTTATTTCCCTCATAGGCAAGGGTGGCATCCGTCAGAGCTTTAACCGCCTCAGCCGTTACCGGTCTGTCGTCGGCATCATCCTTTGGAAGCGCCTCCAGAGCCAGCTGAAGAGCAGTAATACGCTGTTCCTTTTCCAGAAGATTTGTGGATTCATTTGCAAGATACTTGGACTGATTTTTAAGAGACTCAAGATAGTTCTTGTGAATCTTGTCCTTGCTGTAATACATATATCCACTGAAGCCCAGCGTCAGGGCCAGAACTGTGGAAAACGCAGTGGTGAGAAGCTTGATTCTGTACTGTCTGTGACGGTTCATCAGTTCATCATATGAACAGCCCAGAAGACCGCTGGCAAGACGCGGAAGCTCCGTCTTCTTAGCCTTGTTAAGAGGCATTCTGTAATCGCAGGACAGAGGTTCGATAGG
Source organism: uncultured Lachnospiraceae bacterium (assembly GCA_902795855.1). GTDB lineage: Bacteria > Bacillota > Clostridia > Lachnospirales > Lachnospiraceae > Eubacterium_Q. Next base: position 10,641 of record CADBMW010000125.1, on the reverse strand, counting down.
TATTCTCACATTCTGATAATAACCATTTGCGCCCTGTATCATACGATCATCATACAGAAGAATCTCCGGTATAACATCGTAAGGCTCACCGTTAACCAGAACCGTAAAAATCTCATTTTTAGTATGGTTTCTGAGAAAAAATTCAATCTCTCGCGGAACCCACGCCGACTGCTTCGTATTGGTAGAGCAGATAACTATAAGATAATCTGAATTTGCCAGAGCATTGGCTATAGTATCACTCAAGTCACTGGTGATAGGGAGTTCATCCTTATCACGGAAGATTCTATTTATCCTCTTAATTCCGGTTTTCTTTCTAATCCTGCCAGGAATGTGAAAACGCTCCAGGCCCTTATGAATTGCCTCCGCAACCCGGTTATCTTCGGGCGCATGTTTATATGAAATAAACGCATTATAATGATCGATCATCTCTCTACCTCATTTTTAAAGATGTTTTACTGCTTAAATCACGCAAAAACATCATAACGCACCCCGCCCAATAATGCAACGAAATGAAAACCACTACAAAAAACAAGATTTTTAAGGTATAATATCAAGATAATTTCTATCGCATATAATAAGCATTTATCAAGAGGATTTATTATGTCAGATATTCAACATTTGGAAAATTTAGAAAATGAAATCGAACAGAGCAAGCAGATGCTTACTTCTCTCAGCTCGAGAATTCAGAATATGGAGGCGGAGCTGGCGCAGCTGAAGCAGCAGGCTATGCAAGCTCAACCTCAGATTCAACCGGGTATGCAGCCTCCAAACTACTGGCAACAGAACATGCAGCCTCAACCTCAGATTCAACCGGGTATGCAGCCTACAAACTACTGGCAACAGAACATGCAGCCTCAACCTCAGATTCAACCAGGTATGCAGCCTCCAAATTACAGGCAACCTGGTCCTCAACCTCAATTCCAGGGGCAGCCTGCTTCTTCTAATATGACCTGGGAGCAGAGATATGGAAAAGCTGCCAGGGCTGCACAAAACATAAACCAGCAAGGACGCCCTGCTCAGCCGGCAGTTAAAGACCGGAATCTGGAAGGTTTACTTGGAAAAAATCTGATGGGAATTGCCGCATCGGTTCTCATTTTCATCAGCTTCATTCTTTTTGCCATCCTCATGATTCCTCATCTTACGGATAGCATGAAGGTCACTCTGATGCTGGCAGTAAGTATAGGCATCACTGCCTTCGGACTGATCATGTGGTTCAGAAAAGAAATGAAGAGCACCTTCTTCATCTCCCTCGGGGCCTGCGGAGTGGGCGCCATATATATATCACTTTTTATGTGCAACGCTTATTTCCACATAATAAATGATATCATTTTATATGTTCTGATCCTGCTTTGGGCCGCCGGAGTTCTTGTGCTGTCCAAATATAAACAGAGACTCTTTGAGATAATCGGCGAAACAGGTATTTTTATTTCCATCGCATTCGGATGCATGTCCTGCATCAGTAACAATGATAAGCTCATGCTCATGGTGCTTACCATTTACTCCGTGATCGGTATCATCGCATTTCTGGCATTTAGAATTAAGGATGACATTTCCCTTATCATTCACGGAATCCTGGGACTTATCAGTGTCTTCACACTGACTTTTGCAAATTTCTGTATCATTCATGAATCAGGACTTGGCTTTGAGCTTTCGGTCTCACTGGTGCTCCTTGCGATTTTCTGCATGGGACTCATGGCTGTCTACATGATGAGAATGAATGACAGCAACGTAAGCTCTCTTCCGATTTTTTGCATGATTTCAAGCATTATGCTGGGTGTCATCGTATATATTCTGGTAAATAAAAAAGAGCCCGGCTGGATAGCGGTACTCATTCTTTGCATATGTGTTTACTGCGGTCTGGAGATTTTCAAAATCAAACAGAAGGATAATTTTAGTGACAACACCTTCAGCACCATGATGGAAATCTGGCAGATACTCGAGCTTATTGCAATTTTCAGCTGTATCCAGAATGTGCATGATCTTCGCAAATACATCGGTGCGGCAATAATTGCAATTCCAATTTTGACCTACGGATTTATAAAGAGCGACAAAATCTCACAGATAAAAGGACTTGCAGCCTTCGGACTTCTTACGCTCAACATGTCAATGGACATCACTTCATATACCATTTTCCCGCTGGCCTGTTTTGTCCTGATATCTGTTTTCATGTATATGAAACGAAACGAGTACTCCTTACTCACCAAGATAGTATCCTATCTTCTGTTTATGGTCTGGATTACCATTTGTTTCCTGGCCTACAGACGAAGGAACGAATGGAATATGGATATTTCCATGACAATCCTAATGTGGATTCTCGGACTGGTGAATCTGTCCGCCAAGCTGACGCCTTACGGAAAAAGCTGGCTGACCCATGAGGATGATAATATTTTCAACATAGTCACCTACGTGGTAAATGCCATTCTCATGATTTTCGCTGTTCCGGTTATTCTTGACGTATCCAACGATGTGACGCATTTCTTTGCAGTGCTGGGGGCCATCGGTCTGTACTGCATCAACTCGGTTAATATACTGAAAAAGAAAAACACCGGACTGTCCATCTACCTGGGCATAAAATTTACAATTCTGGTAATGGTGATTCTCTCATCCTACCATGCCGCAAATTATATACTCAGCATAAGTGCCTTTGTGCTCTCTATCATATTTATAGTCATCGGATTTAAGCTGGACATCAAGAGCCTGAGAATCTACGGACTTGTGGTTTCTCTGGTGTGTGTGGTGAAACTGGTGATGATAGACCTGACTTATGATAATACGGTAGGCCGCGCCATAAGCTTCTTTGTCAGCGGCGTACTGTGCTTCGTAATCAGCGCCCTATATAGCGTGGCAGAGAAGAAACTGCACCGCGACAAGGACGTATCTCCTTGAGTCAGATAGGGACTTATTTATCATTCATCAATACTCACAAGGAAAAACAATTCTCAGCGAGCGCCTTCCCCGGCGCGAGTCGAGATTTCGTTTTTCCACCCTACTAAATCATATGGTAGCCAGTGTATTCCTTAAGGAAGCCGGTATCGAATTCAAAACAGTTTTCGCCTGCTTTTTGTTTTATGGAATATGTATTCAGTATGTCTTGGACTTTCATTTTTTCGTCGATCATTTTCTGAAGCTGTGCTTCGTTGTCGGAGTTTTTGAACAGGGTTTCTTTATCTTCACCATACAATATGGTGGCGTTGCTGTTACGAAACGTCCTCTGGCCGTTTTCATTTCTGCCCTGCAGGACATAAAGTGTGTCCCCTGCTGTGTTGGCAGCAGCCAGGTCGTAGCCCAGGGTGTTTTTCTGGTACATGGCCACTTCGGCGATGAGGCCTCCCCCGTCTGTTACTTTTCGGTTAGCCCTGTTGAAGCATACAACCAGCTTGAGTGACTTAAATTCAGTACAGAAATTAAAATCTCCTGTGGAATCCATGAATCCGGCTATGGGGCCTTTTCCACCATATTCCGGAGAAATGGCATTTACGATGGCGGTGACTTTTCCTTCTCCCTGGGTCTGTGACTGTGTAGCTCTGGTCATCCGTTTCCAGCTTCCATTTGATTCTGCGTAAAAACCGCATCCCGATGCCATATCATACTGGGCGATATACCTGCCCTCTTCGTCTGTTTTATTTGTCATGGCCAGCATTCCTGTACAGTAATCATGAAGGTCAAAAGTATCAATTGCCGCCCGGATTGCTCCCGTACATGAAGCGGAGCAAACCCAGACATCTATGTTATTTTCGTAAAAAACACGCCACAGTTCTTTAATGTTTTCCGTCACCTGTATTCCGGATACCCAGTCACAGCTCACCACTCCGGTGTTTGAATTTACACTTTCCGGACTGGTCCAGGTTTCCACAGTGGTATCCACATCTTTATATTTAGCAAATCCCTTTATAGCAAGATTATAAACCTCATCCTCTGTCATTCCGGTGAACCAGTAGGTCACCCATGGATAGGCAACACTGGAAGACTGGACATCATATACCAGAGAATACATTGCTCGCATCTTGGTGGAAAATTCCTGCCACATGGGATCATCATGCATTTCCTCAAGCCTGTCCCGAGCTACTCCCTGAGGAGTGAATGGACCATAATTTTCCCACAGAGAGTCATAGGCAGTGGTAATGTCATCTATCCAGTCAAGGAGACTCCCCCGTCCGTATCCCAGATCTGTGAGATCTTCGTCTGTATTACTGAGGTCCGTAAGCAGTACCCCTCTCATTTTCTCCGGCTCTATGGCAAATGCCATCACCTGCAGCTGATATACCGCCAGCTGCTCCTCCACATCAAAAATTGAAGAGGTGTTGTCAAAATCAAAAACAACATAAGGATTCTTTCCATGCCTTGCACCATTTTCGTCGTAAACATTAAGAAGATCATTTACAGCGGTCTTCACATCATCTGCCCAATCATCCCTTTCAAGTCTTGATTTACTTGCAGGCTGTTTCCCGCAGGCGCAGGTAACATAGGCGCAGGTGAAAAACATGATTACGACAAGGATTATGGATATTACATTAAGATTCTTTCTATTCATAGACATTTTTCCTTTTCTTAACCAGGCAGGGACGTTTATCTCAGACTCACTCCGAAGGAGCGAGTCAAGGAGAAACGTCCCTTTTGACTCAACCGTCGCGGCGTACGCCGATGACTATGTGATTGTGGTCGCTTTCGCGTGTTTTTATGGTCTGAAGCGAGTATGCGGTGGAAGTTCCATTTTTAACCTTGTTAAATGACATGGAGATGCTTTCTTCCTGTCCGGCAACTTGTATCAGATTAGTCTTACTTGTGGCTTCTCTCATCTTCTGAGCGTCCGCTTCACTCACATCCTGAAGCAGCTTCTCCCGGGCGTCATTGAAGAAGTCTACACCACCTGGACGGATTTCCAGGTCGCCGCCCTTTCCAGTATAAAATTCAAGATAAAAATCTGTAACTACATCTATATAGAAGATGCTTTCAAAATCACTGGTCAGAGCCTTGGAAATGCTCATATATGTTTTCTTGGTTGATGTTGCCACCTGATCCTTTGCTTCAGAACGCTCGATAATGAAGCGATCAAATGCTTCAGGCGGTACCGGCTTTGAGAAATAATAACCCTGAACGAGATCGCAGCCCATAGCCTTCAGTACCAGATACTGTTCTTCTGTTTCTACACCTTCAGCGATAACTGGAACATGCAGATAATCTGCAATGTCGATTATAAGCTCTATCATTCTTACATCCCTTGTCTCTCCAAATGCGCTGCGCACGAAGCTCATATCCAGCTTCAGTACATCTATTGGCAGATTTGTCAGCATGGCAAGAGATGAATAACCAGTTCCGAAATCATCCATCTCTATACGGAATCCCATTCCCATTCCACGGAGTTCTTTTGCAGTTGAAATAACCTGCTCCGAATCTCCAGTATAGGCTGACTCTGTAATCTCCAGCATCAGATCGTCAGGCTTTATATCATATTCATCCAGAATATCTTTGAATATATTCTTCAGGTTCGGTGTCAGCATATCAATACGAGACACATTAACCGATACAGGGACTGAGAATCCGAAACGATCCTTCCAGTCTCTGATTTTTGATGCTGCCTCACGCCATACGAATTGATCCAGATCAAGGATCAGTCCGTTATCCTCAAGCAGCGGTATGAACACTCCGGGACTAATCATCCCGAGCTCAGGATGATCCCATCGGACCAGAGCCTCGGCACTGGCAAGAACAGGAATGTCCGGACGTATATCGTATTTAGGCTGGAAATAAACCATGAAGCGATTGCTTTCCAGTGAAGGCTTAAAGTCTTCCAGAAGTCTTTCTCTATAAAGCTCAGCTTCATGCATTTCCGTATCATAGATTCCAACAGCTTTTCGATAACCACTCTTAGCTGAATTTGCAGCTATCTTTGCGTAGTCAAAACGACGCTCTATCTGAAGAGACTTGTCAACCTGGGAGTAAACACCCATACGAAGTCGTACCCTGTTTTCGGAAACATCCTCATCTACCAGATCCTCAGATGCCATTTCCAAAATATGACTATAATCATCTCTGTGAGGACAGTAGATAAAGAAGGTATCTGCTCCTCTACGACATCCAACACCGCCAACCTCACGGGAAATCTGGCGGACGCGCTTACCAATTCTTGCAAGAACGCTGTCACCGTACTGTTTACCATATCTTTCATTCAGCATATGGAAATGATTAACATCAAGTACGATGGCATCCATTGGCATATCCATATAATGCTGATCATACATACGAACATAACGGAGGAAATAATCCAGATTGAAGAGGTTGGTCAGGCTGTCACGTTCTGTAGTCTGGATGATGTTGCTCTTCTCAGAAAGTTCTATGCAGCGATTAACTCTGGCCTGAATAATTTCAACTGAAGGATAAGGCTTAGGGATGAAGTCGTAAGCTCCAAGCTTCAGACACTCAACCTCAGCTGTCTCATCAGCGGTCATTACTATTACAGGAATATCTTTTAATTCTTCCTCTTCCTTCATTATCTTCAGAACTTCTGTACCACTCATCTGTGGCATCTGAAGATCCATCAGACAAAGGGCTATATCATCCCTGTGAGTCTTAATCTGCTCCAGGGCCTCACTTCCATCTGAAGCAAAGAGTATATCATAAGTGTCTTCAAGCATATTTCCCAGAATCTCCTGGTTGATACGCTCATCTTCAACTATAAGAATGTATCGTTTGATCTTCAGGATATCCGGTCTGTCTTCTCTAATGAATACCGACTTGTTCTCAACTTCAGCATCCTCTCTTGTAATGGATCCCATGCCCTTCAGCAGCTTTTTCTCCTCATACATCAGAGCATCAGCACGCTCGAATACATCGTGGAAGCAGGTATCCTCTTCAGGATTATAGTCCGACAATCCACCGGAAACCACAACATCATTTGTATTAATATGTTCAACGGAACGGTCATGAAGCGCCAGAACCAGTTCCTTACGAATGAGATAATCCCTTCCTGTCAGGATTACTACAAATTCATCACCACCGGTTCTATAAACCGGACTATGCTGGAAAATATTACATATCATTTTACACGCTTTAATGATATATTCATCGCCGGCCTTATGCCCCAGAGTATCATTTATAACCTTCAGACCATTTACATCACATGCAACTATGGCAAATGATTCCACTGATTTACTCTGAATGGCAGTATCATAATCCTTCTGACTTAAAAGGTAGGCATGCTTGCTTTTAACTCCGGTCATAGGATCTGTATATGCCACAGTACGGGCCTGATCACGTTCCTCCTCAGCCTTCTTTTCCCATTTTTGCATAGATCGGTAATTTATCAGCATAACTCCCAGCGACACTCCGAAGAGAGCCAGAATTACCAAGGCGCTGGTATTATCCACATCATGCAGCTTCTCGCTCTGAATCTCCAGATACTCCTCCGAATCCATAGAAAGAATATCCTCATCAGCTGTTCCCTTAATATATTCATTTATATCTGCCACTACCGCATCTTCTCTGGTTTCATTTACACGTTCTGCCCAGGCAAGAGCCATCAGCACAATGAATGCCAGAAGCGTCATCCAGACGATTATAGCTTTTCCAAACCTTCTGGCGTGATCATTCTGGATAACTCCATTGAAATAGAACAGACCGATCAAAGACCATACTGTCAGAAGCGCATAGGTTTCCGTCTCTATAGTGTAGTTAGAGAAAGTACCCGGGAATGTCAGGAAGAGCAAGAATACTGTCAGAACAATGAGACTTAATCCACTTATAAAATGATCTTTCTTTTTGCCCTCATTACCTGAAACCTTGAAAACTGCTATAGATACAAATCCATAAAGGATTACAGCTCCGATGGTAGTTGTATCCACAATCCAGCCTATAGCTGTTCTACCTAAAAACGGTATAGGTGCGGATACTAACATAATAAGCCTGATGGCATTTACAGGAATCTGATTATCGTTAAGCTCTGCATAGCGTTTCGGAAGAATGCCATCCTGAGCTACGGCATAACAAAGACGGCTAAGGGTTTTAAGCATAGCTATGAGACTGGTAAGAACCAGACACATCAAAGCTGCCATCAGTATATAAACACCCGCAGAACCAAGATAATAATTCGCAGCATAGAAAGCCGGCAGACCTTCGATTCCATCAAATTCATCCAGATGACTAATATAATCCATCCAGCTTGAACATCCAGCTGGATAGGCTGTAACGCTCATCATGATAATAAAGATATATAAAGCTGTGGTAACAATTAAAGAAGTCAGGAGTATTTTAAATATCTGATCATGTTTGAATTTGTACTCCGACGAAGAATGTGTAACGCTTTCAAAACCGATAAAAGCCCAGGGTGAAATGAATGCAATATAGGAAACCTGCTTTATAGCATTTGTATCAGGAATAAAATCCGGTTTCATGCTCATTCCTGTGTTACCATGACATATCATGGCAACAACGAAGCAAACCGTAATTCCGATGGTGAAAATCAGAACCATTATCACCATTATTTTAGCTGTAAGCTCCTTACCCTTGGAACAAAGAAGCGCAATAAATCCAATGGTCAAAAGAGTTACCAGTGCCTCGACCAGATAAACCTCATAACCAAATATGGTATATAGATATCCTAATTTAAATACTCCATGGAGGAAGTAACGGGCAAACAAAGGAATGCTGGTTGCATTGGCCCAGAAGATAGATATGTAGATAAGAAACATGAACCAGCCTACAAGAAAGGCACGGTCATATCCGTAAATGTTTTTTATGTAGTTATACAGTCCGCCTGTACCGGGATGTCGGTTAGCCAGAAAACTGTAACTGTTTGCCATCATTAACATCATGACAAATCCGAGCAGGAGTCCTAAGATAGAGCCCATAGGACCTGCCTGAGAAAGATAGGTCTTGCTGGTAACAACAAGGGAGCCCCATCCTATGGCCGATCCCACTGACAAAGCCCAGACTGCCTGCCTCGACAGATAAGGTTTCAGTTCGGATGTACTTTTTTCTGTAGTAATTAAATTATCGCTCATAAATACCTCTCCTCCGTTCCGTCGGTTTTTATCTGATCCCCCCATAACAACCGAATTCACACATACAAAAATAGTGCTGACACCTATTAGCATTATACTTTATTTTATTTAGGTCTATCAATGTTTTTTTAAGTCACTACAAAATCTGTATTAGAAACCGACTTCAGCCTCCATATTTTTATGCCAGCCCCTTCTGTTACTTTGAAACTGATTTCCCTATCAGTTGGAAAGACGCGGCTTGTGAACACTGCATCACCATCATTTACGAATATCTCTACACTGCTTGTATCCAGATAAATACGCAGAGTCCTGAGGGGCGAATCTATTTCATGCATTCGAACCTCTCCCTGTTCAATGTTGAATCTTTGGCTGAGGCCTGACCGATCAACCGTGAACATGCGTTCCTCATCATTATACTTGAGGCTGAGACCGCCATTTCCCTGTTCATCCGTGAAGAGCTTCAGTTCAAAATCGCCATCCCCAGTTTCAAAGAGCATTTCCATAGGACCGGCAAGCTTTTCTCTTCCCGACAGTATATCCTCGGCATCAACCTCCACCTCTCTTAATTCAGCCAACTGAGGAAGCGGAGTCTGAATAAGTCTTCTATTTCTCACTCTCAGTTCCCTCGGCAGAGTAAGGCAGCCTGACCATTCATCCTCATCCGTTGGATATGACGAATCCGGCAATCCCATCCACGCCACAAGAACAGCTCTTTCTTCGCCTTCAAGGTTTGCGGCACATTCCGCAGCATACGAATCGAAGCCAAAGTCAAGAACGTGGAAATGTCCCTCCGGCATAAATGTAAGTGTCTCCCAATCCATGTTTCCTATGATATAACCATTGTGATTTGTCACATTTCCCCTTCTTTCCAGCTTCAAGTACTGCGGACAAAATATAAGAATATCATTTCCATTTATTCTTTCGATGGAAGGACACTCCCACATACCTCCGAAATCCTCAAAACCGGGAACCTTAAGCTGGCCCGCATATTTCCAACCCTTCAGAAGGTTATCTGATTCATATATTATGCAGCAGCCCTTTTTATCATGGGTTCTTGCACCAATAACGATAAAATATTTTTTTAATTCTTCATTGTATAGAATCTTGGGATCTCTCTGATCATCTGACATTTTATCAGTCGGACCGAAGATGGGGCGCTCCAGCTTCTCTATCCTGCCATCATCGAACATTTTTACCACACAGGTATATGGCACTCTTTTCCAATCAGGATCTCTGTGATTTCCGGTATAGAAAAGACAGATAGAATCGTCTCCCAGAAATGCGGATCCCGAATAAGCACCTTTGTTATCATATTCTGTATCAGGCTTTATGCAAAGTCCGGCATTTGTCCAATTGACCAGATCCTTTGAAGTGGTGTGATACCAATGTTTAAGACCATGCACCGCACCCCATGGACACCACTGATAGAAGAGATGCCAGCATCCATCATGATACACAAACCCATTGGGATCATTAAGCAGACCTGTAATTGGCTGTATGTGATATTTCTGTCTATAGATAGATTTCTGGATTCTTTCGTACAAATCCTTAAGCTCAGATGGATCCTTTAACTCTCTATATCTTTCTTCCTTCGTCCACTCTTTTATACTCATATTCCTTCTCCCTCAATATAGAATAATACATT
>CADBMW010000124.1 GCA_902795855.1 uncultured Lachnospiraceae bacterium | reverse complement strand
ATGGTTTTTTACTGTGGTTTACTTGATTTTATAGGCCTTATCAAGTATACTGTTTTAATGGTATGTTTAATACATTTAACCGTAAAAACAGACAGGGAGGAAAACAAATGTCTGATTTATTAAATATTAAAGATTTACATGTCAGCGTAGCTGAAACAGAAATACTTCACGGAGTTAACCTTACAGTTGGCCGCGGCGAGACACACGTCATAATGGGACCTAACGGTGCAGGTAAATCAACTCTTGGCTATGCTATTATGGGAAATCCCAATTATGAGATTGGTAAAGGAAGCATCTCATTTAAAGATAAGGATATCACTAATGAAGAACCCCATGAGAGAGCTAAGGATGGCATCTTTCTTTCATTTCAGAATCCTATCGAGGTTCCGGGAATTTCTCTATCTAATTTTATCAGAAATGCTGTTGATACAAAGACGGGAACCAGAGCAAGACTTTGGGATTTTCGCAAATCTCTCGAGAAGCAGATGGAGCTTCTTTCTATGGACAAATCCTATGCAGACAGAGATCTGAATGTAGGTTTCTCCGGTGGTGAGAAAAAGAAGGCCGAAATTCTTCAGATGCTTATGATGAAACCGGATCTGGCTATACTTGATGAGACAGATTCAGGTCTTGATGTTGATGCTGTCAGAACTGTATCTGATGGTGTGAAAGCATTCCATGATAACGGAGACGGAGCTCTTATCATTATTACTCATAGTACAAGAATACTTGAAGCACTGAAGGTTGATTATACACATATTCTTGTGGATGGTAAGATTGTGGAGACCGGAGATTCATCATTGGTTGATGAGATAAATGCTAACGGATTCGAAAAATATCTTGCATAGATAAATGAATCATTCTCACATCATTAAATTATAAGGATAAAAAAATGGCAGATAAAGAAAAAACCTATGTTGAGGACGTGGACAGAAGCCTGTATGATTTCCGCAATGTAGATGAAGATGTTTATAAGGTACAGGAGGGTCTTACCTCTGAGATAGTTGCTCAGATTTCAAAGGAAAAAAATGACCCTGAGTGGATGGCTGAGTTTCGTCAGAAGTCACTTGAAATATATAACAAAATGGAAATGAAAAACTGGGGACCACCGATAGATGGCCTTCACATGGATAACATTGTAACCTATATCAAGCCTAAGGATAACAAGATGAGTGCAGACTGGGATGAGGTTCCGGCTGAGATAAAGGATACATTTGAAAGACTTGGAATCCCTCAGGCAGAGCGTGAATCTCTGGCCGGAGTCGGAGCCCAATACGATTCGGAGCTTGTATATCACAATGTTCGTGAAGAGGTTGCGGCTCAGGGAGTTATATATACAGATTTGGAATCGGCTATGCATGGTGAATACGGTGATATGATCCGTGAGCATTTCATGAAGCTGATCACACCTGAGGATCATAAGTTTGCTGCTCTTCATGGTGCAGTATGGTCAGGTGGAAGTTTTGTTTATGTTCCAAAGGGTGTAAGTGTGGAAATTCCCCTTCAGTCTTATTTCAGACTGAATGCACCGGGAGCAGGTCAGTTCGAGCATACACTTATCATAGTTGATGAGGGTGCGGATCTACATTTCATTGAGGGATGCTCAGCACCTAAGTATAATGTGGCAAATCTTCATGCGGGAGCAGTTGAGCTTTTCGTAGGAAAGAATGCTAAGCTCAGATATTCGACTATAGAGAACTGGTCAAAGAATATGTACAATTTGAATACAAAGCGTGCCACCGTTGAAGAGGGTGGAAAGATGGAATGGGTATCTGGTTCCTTCGGATCACATACATCATACCTCTATCCTATGACAATCCTTAAGGGAGCAGATTCAAAGGTGGAATTCACAGGAATCACATTTGCGGGAGAAGGTCAGAACCTGGATACCGGTATGAAGGTGGTTCACAGTGGAGAGCGTACAGTTTCAACTGTTAATACAAAATCTATATCCAAGAGTGGCGGTATAAGCACCTTCAGAAGTGCAGTAGTTATCGGACCAAAGGCGAAGGGAGCAAAGTCGGCAGTTGACTGTTCTTCCCTTATGCTGGATGACATATCAAGATCCGACACCATCCCGGCTATGGATGTGAGATGCGATGATGTTGATATCGGACATGAGGCGAAAATCGGACGTATATCTGACGAAGCTATTTTCTACCTTATGAGTAGAGGTATATCCGAAGAGGATGCCAGAGCCATGATAGTCAGCGGCTTCGCAGATAATGTATCCAAGGAGCTTCCACTTGAATATGCGGTGGAGATGAATAATCTTATCAGACTTGAAATGAAGGGGTCAGTTGGCTGATCCTGAGAGGACAACACATGAAGAGATTTCTGAAGGAATTGATCATATTTCTATTTGGTTTTTTCCTTGGATTTGGAGAACTGTTATACCTGTATTTAAATGACATAGAATACAAATTAGACAGTTATATCATTAGATTCTTTGAAAAGCATATCAGCGAGATAGATAATGAATTTCTGAAAATGATTCCCTGGTGGGCATATGCACTGGTGGTAATAATCATACTGCTTATACTGGGTATTATTATATCGGAGTTTCTGAGAATATTTGCAAACACAAAAAATGTATCATTCCTGGCTTCAGTTCTGACCGTTTTGATTACAATTATCGTTGCAGTACCTTTTGCAAGGTTCATAATGATATATATAGACAGATTTCTTGGGGATAAGCATTTTGAAGTGTACTCTGTAATAAGAGGAATTCTTTTCTCGATTCTGCTCAGGCTTCAGATATATGTGTTTGGTTTAACATATGTTGCTATGCTTAAAAAACCTGTTAAAAACTGCTGTGTCAATCTGTGTGAAGCAATGGCCGGTGGTACATATGAGGTAAAACAAACACTTGCCAGAAGGCTTAAATTTGAACAGTGTTTCAATTTTATCAGAAATTATACTGAAGATATTGCTCCGAGACAGTTCTTTCAGATTGCTGAAAAGGACTTTTTGAAGAAGACGGTAGCCAGCTGGAATTACTACCGTGGCGGACAGGTAATGGATTGTTCAGAAGAACAGTTTTTACATAAATTGTATAATCAGACTAGTTTTGCAGAGTCATCAATTAAGATGAAAGAGGATAAAAATGAGTAATATAGACATTAATAAACTGCCGGTTCCTACATGGACCTGGCTTAAAGTGAATGAGAACACCGTGGCAGTTCCGGATGTGATCACAAAGGCGGCCTATGAAATGGATGAGGTTTCCGATGAGGTGAAAGTCGGAGCTGTGGATTTCAGCTCACTCTGTCTTGGCGATGTGGAGCTGGGAGCGGGAGATGAATTCCGAAAGTTTTCACATAAGGCAAAAACAGGAGGCGTGTCCTTCACGGTTGGATCCGGTGTAAAGGTCGAAGAACCGGTAAGAATTACTTACGACTTTGGAAGTGCTGAAGCAGATAGTGATTCAGAAGGAAAGCTTTCCCGTACAGCTATCGTGCTGGGAGAAGGAGCAGAGCTTACTGTTGTAATGACCTTCAAGGGAAAGGCCGGTTTTGGCGCAAATGATATCAGAATCAGAGCTGCAAAAAATTCAAAGCTTAATCTGGTAGAAATATTCCAGCTTGAAGAAGGTTCTCAGTTCGTAGACAGTATCGGAGGCAGATATCTGGAAAAGGGAGGTCTTAAGCTTATTCAAGTATCATCCTGCAAGGGAAATCTCTCTCTTGGCTGCTCAGCAGATCTGGATGGATATAAGAGTACTCTTGAAATCGAGACAGGATATCTGGTAGTCGGAAATGATAAACTGGATATCAACTATGTGGCAAGACACAGAGGAAGAAAGACCGATACAAAGATAAATGTAAGCGGTGTACTTAGAGATAATGCAAGTAAAACCTTCCGTGGAACCATAGATTTCATCAGGGGCTGTAAGGAAGCTACAGGTGATGAGAGAGAAGATGTTCTTCTTATGGATGAAGGAGTACATAACAATACAGTTCCACTTATTCTCTGTGCAGAGGAGGATGTGGAAGGAACTCACGGAGCTTCCATAGGAAAGATTTCAGATGAGATTCTTCTTTACTTCATGTCCAGAGGAATTCCTGAAAATGAAATCACCGAGCTGATGGCTAAGTCTCGTATTGATGCAGTGGTTGGCCGAATTCCTGATGAGATTACAAGAGAGAAGCTTCTGGCATAAAACAACTACCGGATAAATAAAAATACATTTATAAGGAAACAATAATGAGTTTAGATATAAATAAGATTAGGTCGGATTTTCCATTTTTTGAGAACAGTGACCTGGCATATCTGGATAATTCGGCTACCACTCAGCGACCAAGACAGGTGGTTGAGGCTGTGGCGGATTATCAGTATCATCACAATTCAAATCCCTTCAGAGGTTTATATGAATTATCCATAGATGCCACTGAACGTTATGAGAAGGCTCGTGAAAGAGTTGCTCAGTTTATAAATGCATCCTCCGACAAGGAGATAATATTTACCAGAAATGCGTCAGAAAGTCTGAACCTGGTGGCCTTCTCTCTGGGAGATATGTGCCTTTCAGAGGGGGATGAGATCATCACCACCGTGGTGGAGCATCACAGTAATATGCTCCCCTGGAGACATGCTGCGAAAAGACATGGCGCTACAGTGAAGTATCTGAAATGCGAGCCGGACGGCAGCTTTTCAATTGAACGCTTCAAGGAGCTTTTAAGTGAAAAGACCAAAATAGTATCCATGACTGCTATGTCGAATATCTTCGGCAGAATCATAGATGTTAAACAATTTGCTGAGGAGACCCACAAGGTAGGTGCTTATTTTGTGGCAGATGGAGCTCAGAGTGTACCTCATAGTAAGACTGATGTACAGGAAACAGGAATCGACTTCCTGGCATTCTCAGGGCATAAGCTTCTTTCTCCTATGGGAATCGGAGTGCTTTACGGCAAGCGTGAAATACTTGAAAAAATGCCGCCATTTCTTACAGGTGGAGAAATGATAGAATATGTAACCTTCGAGGATGTTACATATGCAGAGCTTCCACATAAATTCGAAGCCGGAACGGTCAATGCCGGAGGTGCGGTAGGACTTGCAGCAGCCATAGATTATCTGGAAGAGATAGGTTTACATAACATAGAAGAGAGGGAGCTGGAACTTACCCGGAGAGCCCTTGAAGGAATGCAAAGTATTCCTCATGTGATAGTCCTTGGTTCTGACAAGGCGGAGGAACATCATGGTATTATCACATTTAAGATAGAGGGCGTACATCCTCATGATATAGCGGCCATAATAGCAGATGCAAATGTGGCTGTAAGAGCAGGACATCACTGTGCAGAGCCTCTGCACCAGTTCCTGGGAATACCTTCTACCACCAGAGCAAGTCTGATGTTTTACAATACTGAGGAAGAGGTAGACCGCTTCCTGGATATAGTAAGAAAAATCAGACCTATGATGGGATATGAGGACTAATAAGAATAAAACACAGAGGAAACAAAATGGAAAATAGAACATTTTATAATGAAATTCTTACGGAGCATAATATCCATCCAATATATAAAACCAAGCTGATAAATCCACAGCATTCACTGAGAGGTGTTAATCCTTCCTGTGGTGATGATATAACGCTTCAGCTGAATTTATCAGAAGATGGAATAATAGAGGATGGTGCTTTCTATGGAGACGGCTGTGCTATCTCTCAGGCCAGCGCTGATATGATGCTTGAGCTGGTAATCGGGAAGTCAGCTGAGGAGGCTCTGAAGCTTAAGGACACCTTCCTTAAAATGATAAAGGATAAGGTAACTGATGAGGAGCTGGAGCTTCTGGAGGAAGCAGGTGCTCTTAAGGATATATCTCACATGCCTTCCAGAGTTAAGTGCGCAGTGTTGGGGTGGCGTACACTTGAGGGGATTCTTAAGGATGAGGAGAAAAAAGACTCGGTTTCTACTGAGCAGATGTAATATAGTTCTTATATAGGATAAATATAAGAGGGGGTAGCTATGAACGAGAAGAAAAGCTTTAAAGAATGGGTAAAGTACAAATTAAAGGTTATAATGGTAAGTGACAGAAGATTTTTCATGTGTATCTGGATAACTGCCATAACCATTTCTCTGGTAACGGTAATAATCAGTGCCAGTGTCATAGCTTCAGCTGAAAAAAAGGAAAAGCAGAAGGTAGAGCAGGAAGAACAGCAGAAGAAGCAGGCTGAGCAGGAAGCTATAGTTGCCAGCATTACTGATGCAAGGGCGGAAAAGGCATCCATAACCGATGCTGAAAATGCGTGGATGCTGGTTCTCGTAAATATGAATCATCCTGCTGAGGAAAGCTTAGAAGATGATATAGAATTTACTGAGCTGGTCAATGGACATAAGGTGGATAAGAGGATGTATCCTGATCTTCAGCTTATGTTTGATAATGCAAGATCCGAAGGCCTTAGTCCTACAATTTCTGCTTCATATATTGCCCCTGAAGATGTATCCTCAGGTGGTTCAGCCTGTGAGCTGGATCATACTACAGGACTTGCCATAGATCTGACCTCCAGCGAGGGCGGCGATTCTGAGGAAGCGCTTTTAAAATGGCTTCATGAAAATGCTGCTGAATATGGATTCATATTTAGATATCCGGAAGACAAATACAGTGTAACCGGTGTAAGAGGTGCAGAAAATCATCTGAGATATGTGGGAACAGAAGCTGCACAGGCTATGGTGAAGAGTGGAGAGTGTCTGGAGGAATTTCTGGGCTCCTACTAAAAGCTCTATAATTAACATACACAAAAAACAAAAATAATAT
>CADBMW010000123.1 GCA_902795855.1 uncultured Lachnospiraceae bacterium | reverse complement strand
GACCATCCCTCGCAGTACTTCCTGATTACATTATCTATCATTTCCTGTTTTGAAACGATATCCTTAGAAACTGTCCTGATAAAACTTATATCACTGTGCTCACCACAGATTCCCTCAAGATCAAATCCATCGTCAGCTGAATCATCTGCGTTTTCAGTCACATATCCCATATCAGCCGCAACATCATACATATAGAGATCAACCTGCTCATCCATCTCTGTATCAGCATTGAACTCTATCCTGAATATAGTCTGAAATATGTATTCTCTCTCTTTACGTCTAGTCATTAGTTCTTTCCATCCACATCTATTCCTGAAATCTTAACATTAACTTCTTTACATTCAAGACCGGTCATGGTCATGAGTGAGCTCTTAACCTTTTCCTGAACCTCTTTTGATATCTGAATAAGGTTGTATCCAAACTTAGCCTCAAGTATAACACCTACAACGACCTTGCCTTCATCAAATGATATTCTTACAGCCTTTGCAAGGTTTCTCTTGCCGAGCTTTGCAACAATATCGTTATTTATATTTCCGGTAAGCTTAGAAACTCCATCAACTTCAAGAACAGCAAGTGCTGCTATACTTGAAACAACATCGTCAGCCACCTGAATGAAACCTGCTCCGCTTTCATCCTGTAATGTGAAAGTGGTTTCTTTTGTATTCTCTTTTTTAGCTTCCATGTGAACAATCCTCCAATCGATTAATAGCTCTGAGTTTTATTAACAGTCATTAACTTAAACATATTAGAATTAATTAAATGTAAGATTCTCAATCATAGTCTTCAGATCTGAATAATATGAAATTGCAACAACTCTTCCTGAATTATCATTTACAGTAAGTACAAGACACTCGTTAGTTTTATAGTTTGGATAGAAATCCTGTGATGAACTTCCCTGTTCCATATCATCCAGAACACTGAACTTTTTATCATGTGTAAAGGTCATATTCTTATCAGCCTGATATGCCGGATCTCCTATCTTAACATTAAACATTGTATATCTTTTAGCATCCGTATGAAGTCCGACCTGCTTTCCATTTGCATATATAACAAGCAATCCGTCCGCATGCTTAACAGATACCTTTGCATTTGTATATCTGGGCACCTTCTTGACCATAACGTCATTATCCTCAAACTTAAGTTTGAATTTGGATGCCAGCTCATCCTCAGACATCTTTACACAGTCTGAAAGATCCCTGGTTGCAAAGATATTCTTATATACAACAAACCCTGCAATCAGGAAAGCAAGAACAACTACAGCTATAACAGCTATCTTCACCACGGGACTGCTCTTCTGTTCCGGAACATAAGTACTGTGTATGACATACGGATTTTTATTTTCAGTCATCGTAGGATCAGACATATCTACGAATCCATTTGGATCACCATTACCATATGAACCGCCCAAACCTTCTTCCTGTTCCTTTATTTCATCCGGATCTTCTTTCATCTTAAGTGCCATGCAACACTTCTCCTTCCATAACAAATAAACATCGATTATATCCGATTAAACTTCAGTCATTTTCCTCACTCAAAACATTATATCATACCTCTTTTTATAATTCATTAAAGATTGCATTAACACCTCCAAAAAAGTATAATATTTTCGTTATTAAATTATGAAATATATGGGGTAAATGTAATGTCATCTAAGAATTCTAAAAGTTCAAAGAATAATTCTAAATTTAATTCCGAGAATAAAACATATACGAAAAATCTGAGACTGTATATATTGTCTTTTATCGTACCGTTCACCGTTGCAATGATAGGACTTATCATGGGTGGCTTTGCTCCATTTGGGGCAAAAGATATCATGACTGCGAGTGGCCATGAAAGTATGATACCTTTCTACCATGAGCTCTATGACCGTTTTCATAATGGTACAGTTTTTGCTTTTAACTACAATAATGGTTATAGCTTTTCAAAAGTATTTCTGTACTATATGTCAGATCCTCTCAATCTGGTAATGCTCATACTTCCAAAGTCCGCAATGCTTGGATGTATGTCTGTTCTCTATGCTGTTAAAATAGGACTTGCAGGTCTTTTCGCCAGCATATTCTTCAAGTACAGAAAAACTATAGCTCTCTTTAACAAGGTTGAGATGGAGGACACAAGAGCTGAAGAGATAGCTGAATACGAGGCTAAGCTTAAAGCTAAACGCGATAAGGCAAGAGAAAAGAATAAGAACAAAAAAGACTTCAAGATCGGTGGTTCAGAAGCTCCAAAGACCAAATTTGGAACATG
Organism: uncultured Lachnospiraceae bacterium; assembly: GCA_902795855.1. Classification (GTDB taxonomy): domain Bacteria; phylum Bacillota; class Clostridia; order Lachnospirales; family Lachnospiraceae; genus Eubacterium_Q. The sequence goes on along the minus strand of CADBMW010000123.1, from coordinate 685 downwards.
GCTTGCAAATCTTGATATCTATACATTTATACTTGCTGTCGCATATGCACTTTCAAGCTACATGATCACAGAAGGTGCAAATATAGCTTTTACCGGTGCAGTTACACTCTTCCCTCTGGTTCTTCTTGGAATCGAAAAACTTATAGCTGAGAAGCACTGGCTGACTTATGTAATAGCATTTACGCTTACTATCTATGCTAACATCTACATAGCCATGATAGAGTTTGTTTTTATGCTTATATATGTACCGACGCGTGAATACCATACACTTAGGGAAGGCATAGCTATAGTTATACGAAAGCTCTTCCTTGATATCCTGGCAATCGGAGCCGGATGTATTGTCATTTTTAACGCTTTTACTGGCAGTGTTTTCCATACAGACTTCAGTCTGAACTTTCCTGCGTACAACCCGATGGCTAACATCGCAGACAGTTTTTCTGAAATGATGTACGGTACACTTCCATCAACTGTAAATGATTTTATTAATAACGCCGATCTGTATGCCGGCGTATTAGCGATATTCCTTTTAGTAATCTATATCTTTAATTCCAACATAAATGTTTACTCACGTATTAAGAACACTATAATTATGTGCATTCTTTTCATAGGAACAGTCTTTCCAACTGCCAACCATTTCCTTAATGTTTTTAGGAATACCCCTTACTTCTATACGACATTTGGTTTT
>CADBMW010000122.1 GCA_902795855.1 uncultured Lachnospiraceae bacterium | reverse complement strand
TTATCATTTAAATATTCATATTAATCATCAAGGAAGTCGTCATCATCGTCGTAGTCATCATCATCGTAGTCGTCATCATCATACTCTTCATCTTCCTCATCATCACCTGCAACTGCAGCCTTAAGACGACTGATTGAGCTCTTCTTTGGTAATGGTGCAGGTGTTTCCTCTTCATCATCATAATCCTCAGGCTCATCATAGTTATCAACTGCTCCGCTGATTACACTTGCAGGATCATTATTGATAAGTGCAAGGCTTGCTTCAACCTCATCAAGGTTTGTATCCATTGTATAAACACCATTTTCAAGGCTGTCGATAAGAGTCTTGAAATTATCATTCTCAGCATCAAGAGTAGACTGAAGGAAATCTCTTATTCCCTTAACCTTTTCTCTTGTATAAAGCATAGCACTGCGACGTACTTCTGTAGCTTCAGCGTTAGCATCGCCTATAATCTGCTCTGCCTCTTCTCTGGCTGACTCGATGATTTCATTTGAACGGGCATTTGCCAGTTCTGTAATGTGATGTGTATCTACTAAACGATTTGCTTCATTTACGGATTCGGAAATGATGGCATCTGAACGAGTTCTTGCAGATGCAAGTATAGCCTCCTTATTTCTCATTATCTTCTTACATCTCTCTATTTCGCTTGGAAGCTTAAGCTTAAGCTCGTTAAGCATTCTCTCCAGCTCATCCTTAGGAACGATGATCTTATTTGAAGAAAGAGGCTGATACTTACAATTCTCAATATAAACCTCGATCTCATCAATCATTTCTTCAACGCCCTTTTTACCCATTTTCTAATCCTCCTACTGATTAATCTTTACCTTCGATTCAATAAACGGAATAATCTCGTCAGGAACAAAGCCCTTCACTGATTTTCCATAAGCAAGAAACTCTCTGACCATGGTTGAACTGATAAATGAATATCTTGGATCTGTGGCCAGAAATACTGTTTCAACATCCGGAGATACTTTATGATTGCCCTGAGACATTTGAAGCTCACTGTCAAAATCAGTTATCCCCCTAAGTCCTCTGACTATAATACCTGTATTATTCTCTTTGGCAAAATCCACCAGAAGACCGTCATATTGTTTTATATAGACATTGCCAAATCTTTTGACAACACTCTCTAACATATTAACACGTTCCTCATGAGAAAACAACGGAGTTTTTTTAGCTGAGTTATTTAATATACATACATATACCTCATCAAACAGCTTTGAAGAACGCTCTATTATATCCAGATGCCCCAATGTTATGGGATCAAAGCTTCCGGGATATACAACTCTGCTCATATCAGTCTTACCTCTTATTTCATCAAGCATACGTCATATATCGCTACTCCAAACACAGGAACACATGCTTGTTTGTCTTATAATTCTTGGTTTTATATATTTTGAAAGGAGTATCAGCAATAAAGCTCATATCCTCTTCAAGGCTGGACTCAACAACAATTATAACATCTTCATTTATAAATGTTTTCTCAGCCAATAGTTCGATGGTCTCCCTTTCAAAACCTTTATTGTAAGGGGGATCCAGAAATATTATATCCGCATCTACCTTTGATGTACGTCTGAGAAAGCTCAGAACATCGGATTTGATTATCTCTGATTCATCCTCGAATTTTGTAAAATGAATATTATATTTGATTATACTTACAGCATCCTTGCTGTTTTCCACAAGAACAGCCCGCTTTGCACCTCTTGAAAGAGCTTCTATAGCTATAGAGCCACTGCCTGAAAACAGATCCCAGAATACCGCTCCCGGAACATCCATCTGCAGACAATTAAAAAGTGTCTCCTTATATTTATCAGCTGTTGGTCTTGTAGCATCTCCCTCAAGTGTTTTAAGAGGAAGACTTCTTCTTGATCCTGCTATTACTCTCATATTTTTTCACCGTTTCTCACTATAACACAATATCTGGTTATATTTCAACTATAATCAGCTAATTTACATGATTATCTTTCCCTGCAGATCTTCACCATAATCAAGGGAAATATCCTGAGCAAGCTTCAGCATATCGGCATGATTATAGATGTCTGCCACCTTAAAATCCATATCACCGCTTTGTCTTATTCCGAAGAAATCTCCAGGACCTCTCAGTTTCAGATCCTCAGATGCAATGAAGAAGCCGTCATTTGATTCCTCCAGAACCTTCAGTCTCTCCTCAGATTCCCTGCTCTTCTTCACATTAATGAATATACAATAGCTCTGGGCACTGCCTCTTCCAACACGCCCTCTCAGCTGATGAAGCTGAGCCAGGCCGAATCTTTCTGCATTTTCGATCATCATAACCGTAGCATTAGGATTGTTGATGCCTACTTCAATAACCGTGGTAGAAACCAGCACATCTATTTCCCGGTTAATAAACCTGTGAAGGATATCATTCTTTTCACTTTCCTTCATCTTGCCATGAAGATAGGAAACCCTTACCTGATCTCCCAGCTTTTCTTTAAGATCATCACTGTAATTTATGACATTTTCCGCGTCAGTTATTTCATTATCCTCCACCATAGGACAGATAACATAAGCCTGATGGCCTTCCTTAACCTGATTTTTAATGAAGCTGTAGGCTGAAGGTCTGTAGTCAGTACCCACTACGCAGTTCATTATCTTCTTTCTTTCAGAAGGAAGTTCCTTTATGACGGAAATATCCATATCAGCATAAAGAATTATGGCTAGCGTTCTGGGGATTGGTGTAGCACTCATAATAAGCACATGAGGGAAGTTTCCCTTTTGCTCCAGCCTTTCCCGCTGTTTCACACCAAACCTGTGCTGCTCGTCAGTTATAACCAGTCCCAGGGATTTATACTCTGTTTTATCCTGAATTATGGCATGAGTTCCCACCACAATATCACATTCACCGGATTTCAGCTCCTCATATACAGCCCTCTTTTCCTTTAATGTCATGGAACCGGTCAGAAGACATACTTTAAGCTTATAGGGTTTAAATAATTTGCTCAGATCTTCATAATGCTGAACAGCCAGAACCTCCGTAGGAACCATTAACGCCCCCTGATATCCGGATAGAGAATTCATGAGAAGTGCTATGGCAGCAACTATGGTCTTTCCGGATCCCACATCTCCCTGAATCAGGCGACTCATAACATATTCCGAATTCATATCCGAGGTTATATCATCCACTGCAGCCTTCTGACCACCTGTCAGTTCAAAGGGCAGACCTGCTATGAAGGCATCCTTTTTAAGTACAGCTTCCTTTGTAAGTTTATGAGTATTGGGTTCACTTACTGTTTCCTCTCTCAGCTTTCTTATCCTGATAAGAAAACTAAGGAATTCATCAAAGGCTATACGTCTGATAGCATTTTTAAGGGACTCCTCATCTTTTGGAAAATGCATCTCATGTATTGCCTCCGCCTCAGTCATAAGCTTCTTTTCACTTATAACATCTGCAGGAAGATATTCAGGAACAGCCCTTATAACATCAACCACAGCCCTTATGGAACGGGTTATGGAATTGTTAGTCACTCCCGATTTAAGAGGGTAAATAGGCTGCATTGTAGACATGGTCTTCTGATAATTAAACTGGGTAAAATATTCAGGCATTTCCATAACCCGCATATTTCCCTTATATTTAATAGTTCCATAAAATACAAAGGAATCACCCTTATGAAACTGATTTCTGATAAATGGCATATTAAACCATACCATTCTTATAGACCCGGTGCTGTCTGCAGCGGAAAGTGATGAGATGGTATATCTTCTTCCCTTATGGGTATCCACATAAGTTACAATCTTACAAAAAACAGCAACTCTGTCACCTTCAGCCGTCTGGCTGACAGTAACAGGTTGCGTATATGTTTTATATGACCGGGGATAGTAATGTATCAGCTCATCCACTGTGTCAATACCAAGCTTTTTATAGGATGCCGCCGTCTTTTCACCTATCCCCTTTATATCTATTATGTTATCACTTAGATTCATATGATCATTCAACCGAAATAATATAATAATAAATCGGCTGTCCTCCAAACCTGACATCAACATCAAGATCAGGATATTCCTCTGACAGATAATCACCCAGTTCTTCAGCCGCTTCCTTATCCACATCCTCTCCATAGAAAAGACTGATAAGTCCGCTATCCTCATCAACAAGATGACTTACAAGATCCTTTGTAACCTGATCTATCTCTGTACCAACTGCATCAATACCTTTATCGGATATTCCCATTATATTATTCTTTCTGATTGCCTTGCCATCAAAGGAAGTATCTCTTACCGCAAATGTTATCTCTCCGGATTTTATATCCTGCATAGCATCTTTAGCCGCATCTATATTATCATGAGGTTCAGCCTCCTTGTTTACTGCAAGGATACCGCCGATACCCTGAGGAATATTTCTGGAAGGAATAACATAAACCTTCTTATCCTTACAAAGCTTTGCAGCCTGCTCTGAAGCAAGGATTATATTTCCGTTATTTGGGAATATGAATATATTTTCAGCATTTATATTCTTTATAGCATTTAGTATATCATCCGTACTTGGATTCATGGTCTGGCCACCCTGAATGATATAATCTGCTCCGATTTCCTTAAAAATCTCACACATGCCATCGCCGGCAGCTACCGCAACGATTCCATATTTTTCTTTCTTTGCGTTTCTCTCAGCTTTAATCTGCTTGAAAGCAGCCTCCTGTTCCATGGCCTTCTGTTTTTCATTTTCGATAAATGTTCTCTCAGAATGCTCCTCACGCATATTATCTACTTTACATCTCGTCAGCTGACCATATTCCAGGCCCTTCTCAAAAGCTCTTCCCGGATGATCTGTATGAACATGAATCTTTATCAGCTCATCATCAGCAACACATACCAGGGAATCACCTATGGAAAGAAGATAATTCTTTATATTTTCTACTTCATTATCACTTATCTCTTTTTCCAGCATGACAATGAATTCAGTACAATAACCGTATTTAATATCAGCAGTAGATATATCATCCTTGCCACTGGCCATATTATATACAGGACGGGCTGTTGGTATTTCTTCAAGAATACCCGCTCCACGCTGAGGCTGACTTGGAGCCGCTTTATCATTCAGCACCACATCCTCGCCCTTAATGGAAAGGAGGATTCCCTCCATTACAGCCATAAGCCCCTGTCCGCCGGAATCAACAACGCCGGCTTCCTTAAGAACAGGAAGAAGCTCCGGAGTTTTATCCAGAACCTCTTTTCCATATTCATAAATCTGCTCTAAAAATTCAAGTATATCATCCTCAGTTCCAAGAAGCATATCCGCCTTTTCAGCCATACCTCTTGCAACTGTAAGTATAGTACCTTCCTTAGGTCTCATTACTGCCTTATATGCAGTTTCTGTAGCATGGGAAATACCGGATGCTATATCATCCAGGGAAAGCTCTCCCTTGCCCTTCATCTCTTTACAGAATCCTCTGAATAACTGTGAAAGTATAACTCCTGAGTTACCTCTTGCTCCTCTCAGAGAACCACTGGATATAGCCTTTGCCACATCATCTATGGTTTTCACATTGGGAGAATTAAGCTCTGCAACAGCTGTCATAATGGTAAGAGTCATATTTGTTCCGGTATCACCGTCAGGAACCGGGAATACATTTAACTCATTTATATATTCTTTGTTATTGCTTAGATTATTGGCACCTGAAACAAATGCCTTTTTTATCATCTCTACATTTAGATTAGTCAACGCCATTTCACTACCTCTACAGTGGAAAGATTTATAAGCCGGGGCTTATCAGTCGATTACCCGGACACCTTCAACAAATACTCTTATATTCTTTACTTTCATATTTGTATAATCCTCAATCTGATACTTTACAGTATTTACGAGGTTATTCACTACAGTTTTGATATTAACACCATAGGAAACTATTATATGAAAATCTATGTTGAGCATATTGTCCTCATCAACTCTTACATTCACACCACGGGACACATTATCTCCTTTAAGAAGTTTTGCAAGACCATCCTTCATGCTGAGGGTAGCCATTCCAACTATACCAAAGCAATCCAGGGCCGCATATCCCGCATATTTAGCGATAACATCTCTTTCAATAACTATCTTACCAAATTCATTTTCAGTATTATCCAGATATTCTGCCATAATGTACCTCCGGTCAGTTATTATTTAACATCTGCTTCTGTTGTTTTTTTGCAGCTTCGTTTGATTTTCTGGTCTGAAGCATAAGATTAAACTTAACCTTTTCTTCACTCAGCGCTTTTGAGCCAAGATTTTCCGCCATATTATGAAGGTTTTGCATCTTGTTTTCCACAACATCTCTTTTCTCTTTAGCCATCTTATGTGAGTTAGGCTGATGTCTCTTTTTTGCATCCTTCATCTCAGCAACAATATTTGAATGAGATTTTTTCAGTTCCTTATTACAGTTCACAAGATGCATATCTCTCAACTGAACAATTCCAGCCTGACTTAAGACACCCCTCATATCTTCTATAGATAGATTCTGCTTTGCGGTATCCAATGCATCATTAATAAATTCTTTACCAAATTTTGTCTTCAGAACATCATCAATGAACTTTTCGAACTGAGGATCCATTTCTTTTCCAAGCTTCTCCTTTAGCTTAGCATCATTTGCTCTTTTTTTCAATTCCGAATCATTGACATTTGGACCAAAGGCAGTTTTAAGCATATCGTAGTATAATGACTTCTTTATAGACATTATAAAATCATTTTTAACAGAGGCCATTTCAGGAGTATCAATATTCTGCTCTGTAAGCTTCATAGCTGCATCCAGTCTGTGTCTTTCATTTTCAGATGCTTCAACGTTAAGAATCTCCATACCTGACAATGCAACCTGATCAGCTCTTACATCAAAGCTTACATATTTTTCTCCCTCCTTAGTTACATATTTTGTATATAAGATATCATTTTCAAGAGCATCTTCTTTTATGGTTGGCATCCCTCTATCCAGCTCATATCTTTCCTTCAAAGCATCTCTGGCAGCAACAGCTGCATTTTTACGATGCAGGGAATTGTTGCTGTTTGAAGTTTTCAGTTCCTCAGTCTTTCTGTTTATATATTTATCAAGTCTGTTAATGAGGTCTTTTTCACGTCTGGCAAAGCCTTCACCATCATAAGTACCCTTTGTAAGGAAATCCTGCTGAGCTTTTTTTGTATCTTCATTCAGCTTTTTCAGATCATTCAATATGTCTGTATATTCTTTAGTACCTCTGAATACAAACTTATCTTCCCTGGAAAGTCCAGTTGTTACTTCATCAAGGGACTTAAATTGTACATGCTGACGTTTTTCAGGATTACTCCAAAGCTGAAGATCTATCATAGACTCCATATCACACATGGTTTCATACAGAGAATTCTTACCTGCCTCAAGTATCTGGGCAAACTCTGCAGAACTCATACTTGAAAAATCCATACCATCTGCAATCTCTCTGATTGCCTGATCCATGGCGACATGTTTATCCTGATAATTGGCATATTCTGCTGCATCTGTATCAAGGAATTTTATATCTGTTCCGGTCAGTCGATTTTCATTCAGCTTCCTTGACATATAGAGATTCTTCATAAAATCAACGGTCATCTCTCTCATCTCGTCCTTTGTATATTCACGGGTTGAAAGATCCTTGATTATCTGTTTACATGAAGCTTCGCTGATAAATCTGTTAAACTCTTTTCTGAAGTTTAGATTTTCCATAGCAGGCTTTCCATCCATCAAAAGCTTATCCTGCTTGGAAATAAACTCAAGTCCTTCCTCATTAGCTCTGTCACAGAACTCAATAAATTCATCAACACCTTCCTGTGTACCGATATATCTTAATGCGGCCTTCATTTCCTTTGCCATAACCATGGCAGCCACTGTACCAATAAGGATATTTCTTATATATCTGTTAGCTTCTTCTGACTTAGCGTATAATCTACGTGACGTAAGCTCATCAGTAGGCAGGGTATCCGGATACTCATTTGATAAATCAACAAGTTCATCCCTCTGCTGTGCCTGCTGCTGCTCAAGCTGTTCAAGCTGCTGAATCTGTTCCTGCTGTTGTTGCTGCTGAACTACCTGTTCATGATGAAGCTGAGCCTGCTGGTTCTGCTCATTCTGCCTTATTTCATTTTTAACTTCCTGTAACTCTTGCTCTGCCTCTTCCTCAAGAGCCTTAAGCTTTTGCTGTGATTCATATGCATCCAGTCTGATCTTGGCAACATTCTGCATGGAGATCAGAAGATCTCTATCCAGTCTTTTTGCAGGATCCTTTGAAGCATTTATCTCCTTGAAAATGAGATTTAACTCCGCATCTCTCTTTAAAAGATTATTAAATGTACATATTACAGCATATGTATGTGTAAATCCGGTACTCTGGTCTATCATATTATCCCAGCCCATCTTACACATATAAAGAGTATCATATATCATTTCTGCCACAATACGTTTATTTCCACTTACGTACTGTTTCATAGCATCAAGAGCATTCTGACGGCCATAGTTTATAACTTCTCTGTATTTTTCAACATCCTCATTATTTTCGCCGTCATAATCATAGACATTCTCCATAAACTTCTTGCTGTTATGGATAAGAGCATTTCCAAAGTCCTGATCAGGAGCTTCAAGAATTCTTTTTATATCATTCTGTCTAATGATATTCTTTTCGTATAATACTCCGGCCATACTAAGATAAGCCATTTCCATTTTTGTAAACGGAAGATCTTCATCAAATGGTTCGTAAACATTAAGCAATCTGTCAACACGGGTAGAAGCATAGGAATTTTCATACAAATACCTGTCCATACCCTTATCATAACTATTTCTTATAAGATCAAAGGCTTTCTTAAACTGATCTTTAAAAATCGCTTCATAAAGACTATTATTATTTTCATACATCAGATTATTTGTATCTTCATGAAACTTATCTATAAGAGCAAGAACCTTTCGCTTATCACTCAGAGAATTAATCTTAATATTTTTAATCTGATTATCCAGTGCGGTAGCTTTTTCATGAATCTGAGTATTATCCGCCACCAGTTTCTTATATCTCTCAATCAGCTGGACTTTATCCTGTACTTTATTCTTTTTATCTTCAATCTCAGTACTTAGTTTATTAATATCTTCATCCAGTTTAGGATCAGGTGCATTGGAAGATGCTTTTTGCATCTGAAGCTTCATCTGACGTTCCTGCAGATTTCTAATCTGTTCCATAAGCGTCTGACTGTCAGATGTATTTGTATCATAATAATGCTGGTTTAGCATTAAAGTTTTTTTACATCCTTCAACCATTTCATTTGCATATGCAGGAATACAGAGATCATCTGCATTCCAGCCATTATCTATGGCCGCTATCTGTCCCTTAATCTGACCATACAGACTATTCATACTCCTGACTGATCTTGCATCGTTACCTGTCAGTTCATCCTGATCATTCTCCAGATATGGTGTATAGATACCAGGATACTTTTTTACAGTATCTTTAAGAGAATTAAAGCTATCAGCCATTCCTGATAAAGCTGATTTCAGATCTTCAAGATATTTCTTTTCAGTTTCCTCAGTCCATGCATTATTCTTCTGGGCATTAATCTTAAACTTGTCCAGTTCCCTCAGCTTACATACATACTTACACATATTAAAATAAGGAACATAGAAGCCCTTTCCATCAGGCTTAAACAGATCATTTTTTATCTTGGCAAAATCAAAAACTGTTTTCCCATTAACAACCTTAGTAGGAAACTTTGGACCACTTGCAATTAAGACAGGAACTACCCCCAGATACATATTATCAAAATATGATGAAGTATAATCCGTATTGAAAAATCCATCTGATACCATCCTTATATAGTCTTTCATTTCAGGCATATCTTCAGGCACGGTGCTTTCAATATCTTTAAAGGCTGTTTTAACCTTATCCATAATGTTATAAACATTTTGTATAGCTCCGATGGTACCACCTTTTAATGTCATACGCATACCGCCGGCTATATTTCTTAATCCGCCTTTATTTACACCGGTAGGATTAAATGTATTTGTAAGTACCGTAACCGCATCTGTATATTCCTCAGCCAGTTCTGGATAAATACTTATCAAAATACCCATAGAATCATTTCTGGCCATTGCTGAACGAAATGCGAAATCATCATCCGGATAGTATCCACTATTATCCTTAAAATACATATTTCTAAATTTTTTATAATCTTTTGAACCTGGCATATCTATTACCTCCTGATAACAATCTAATACTTTTATTCTCCACAATTGTAATATAGCACATATAACAAATGAGCAACAAGAAAAAAAGAGGCTGTATCTTTAATACAACCTCTCTTACTTAACAATTTTAAATTAAAACTTATGCTCTCTCAACCTTACCTGATCTAAGGCACTTTGTACATACATAGATAGTCTTTGGAGAACCGTCTACCTTAGCCTTAACTCTTTTAATATTTGACTTCATAATTCTGTTGGATCTTCTGTGTGAGTGGCTCACATTATTTCCAAAATGAACTGACTTATCGCAATAAAAACACTTAGCCATACCTTGGCACCTCCTTACTTTAGCAAACTCGGGACATTCTGTTTTTGCCCGCAACATTTGGTATACTAACATATTTCAAATAGTAATGCAAGTTAAAATTCTATATTAATCTAATTTTTTTGCAACTATTACATATCTTCCCTGATTTGAATGATATGCACAGGTGGAAAGAGTAAGCAGCTTATCTCCATATTCAGCAGTTGTGGGTATATCATAAGGCGTTAATTTCTTCGCCGTTTCAACGAATTCATTGAATTCTTCCTCACTATCTGCATTATAGAATTCATAATACTTAAAGGAAGAATCATCATTCTCATTTATAACTGTTCTGAAGGCAGCTATAACCTCATAATCGCCATTATTCTCTATAGTATGGAAATAAATATACTTATG
>CADBMW010000121.1 GCA_902795855.1 uncultured Lachnospiraceae bacterium | reverse complement strand
ATTCTCTTGGCTATAACCTCTTCAGTCTCTGTACCTCTTGAAGATAGTCTTTCGTGAAGAGTTTTAATATCCTTTGTTGTAATGAATATTAGTATGGCATTTGGATACTGGGACTTGATATTCATTGCTCCCTGAACTTCAATCTCAAGTATAACATTGCGTCCTGCAGCCAGCTCATCTTCAACAAACTTTCTTGGTGTTCCGTAAAAGTTGTCTACGTACTGAGCCCATTCAATAAGTCCGTTATAATCAATAAGTGTTCTGAATTCATCAGCAGTTTTAAAATAATAATCAACTCCGTCCTGCTCTCCCTCACGAGGTGCTCTCGTAGTTGCTGAGATGGACAGGCTGTAATTATACTTCTCTAAAAGCTTTTTTACAACTGTTCCTTTGCCGGCTCCCGAAAAACCGGAAATAACGATAAGTCTTCCTTTGCTCATATATATCACTCTCCATTTCTCTTACACTACTCGATATTCTGAACCTGCTCTCTTACTTTTTCAATACAGGTCTTCATATCAATTCCAATATCTGTAACCGCTAATGTGTCTGATTTTGAAAGGGTGGTATTTGCTTCTCTGTTCATTTCCTGAACTATGAAATCCAGTCTTCTTCCGATAGATGATTTTTTATCACCTGAAGACTCATCATTTCCCTGAGCATCCTCAGATAGCATTTCCCTTACGGCTGCCACATGACTGTGAAGTCTTACCAGCTCTTCATCAACTGCAACCTTGTCGGAATAAATGGTAACTTCCTGAACTATCCTTGCATCATCTATCTCAGTATTTGAAAGCAGCTTTTCAACTCTTTCAGTAAGCTTCTCTCTGAATTCCTCTATTACCTTTGGAGCCAGCTCGTCCACCTGACAGGTAAGCTCTTCCAGCTCCTGCATCTTATCGAGGATATCATCTGAAAGTCTTTTTCCTTCAGCTGCTCTGGATTCCTTAAATTGTTTTCCGGCCACGTCAAATACCTTTTCGATGATCTCGTATTCTTCATCTTCAACAAAGTAATTTTCTTCTACCGTGAAAACATCCGGGAATCTGGCTATAACAGTAGGCTTATATTCCTCTTCAAGACCAAAATCCTCTTCTATGCTGCGGAGATGCTTCATATACTGCTCAGCTATCTCCTTATCATATTTTACATTATAACCTGAGGATTTAAGATTATTGTAGGTAACAAATATATCAATCTTTCCTCTCTCAGCATAAAGCTTTAGTCTTTTCCTGAGTTCAGGTTCAAACCTGCTTATACTCCGGGGAAGCTTAACACTTACATCACAATATCTGTGATTGACTGATTTTATCTCAATGATAATACGTCTTGCCTCGTCCGAATACTCGCTTCGTCCAAAGCCGGTCATACTGTAAACCATTTATTTTATTCCTCGTATTCTATTATATTGGCGTTTTGCCGGGCCCTTTTGAACCATCATAATATTATACTTGAAAGTTTTTATTTTTTCAAGTACCGCAATTCATCCTGCCTATCTTTTATTTGAACGCCTCCAGATTTTTCTTTCCTGGGCTTCTTTTATCAGGGCATCCCTGAAATCAGGATGGGCTATGGATATCAGATCCTCTGCTCTTTCCCAGGTGGATTTTCCTTCCAGATTTATAACTCCGAATTCGGTAGCTATAAAGTAAACCTGACTTCTTGGAGAGGTAATGATGTCTCCGTTGAACTGAGGCTTGATTCTGGAATGATAGGTACCATCCTTTTCCTTATATCTGGAAGTCATGCAGATAAATGCCTTTCCACCTCTGGAGGCGGATGCGCCTGCCAGGAAATCCAGCTGTCCACCGGTTCCGCTTATCTGTCTGGAGCCTGAGCTTTCCGCTGCCACCTGGCCATAAAGATCCACCGCCACACAGGCATTTATGGATACCATGTTATCCAGCTGGGCTATAACACTGGGCCTGTTTACATACTCCAGAGGATAGGCTGCTATTCCGTGATTATCATCCAGCCATTCGTAAAGCTCCGTAGAACCTACGGCACAGCCAAATACACCCTTACCCCTATCTATGTTCTTTAGTTTGTTTGTCAGTTTTCCCGAGCTGTGAAGCTCCAGATATGCATCGGTGCAAAGCTCCGTATGCATTCCCAGATCCTTTATATCGGAATCTGCTATAAGCTTACCTACAGCATTTGGAATACTTCCTATTCCCAGCTGAAGATTTGCTCCGTCTACTATATATGGAATAATATGCTCTGCAATCTGACAATCGATTTCTCTTGGCTTGATAGGAATCATATTATCAAAGGGTTCATGATGGCCTTCCACCACATAATCCACATCCGAAATATGAATACATTCGTTATAGCCACCGTGAATTTTCGGCATATACCGGTTTACCTCAACTATGACTATATCAGCCTTTTCACAGATAGGACCTGCCACTCCGGTATTAACGGAAAAGTTAAAATAACCATGCTTGTCCATGGGTGATACACTGACCATTACCACGTTAACCTTGATAAAGAATTCGTAGTAAGCAGCATTATTATGAAACACCATGGGAATATAGTAGCAAAGACCTTTATCACAGAGCTTTCTTTCATAGGCTGAACAATGCCAGCTATGATATACAAAATGCTCCTGAGTTTCATCACATTCCGCAACCTCCAGAGGTCCCGGCATCAGATTTCCTCTTATCTTTACATCTGTCAGTTCATCTCTTCTTGCAGCCAGTGCCTTATCCAGAAGCACAGGCTTGCCAAGGGAGCTGGTATAGTCAACCCAGTCTCCGGATTTTACCACTTCCACTGCCTCTTCGGGAGTACGAAGCTTCGACATATACTCATTATAAAAATCACTTAGCATATAACACCCCACTAAATACCTTCTTTACTATTTACCCTCTTCTACCTGTACCAGATTTCCTTTATCAGGTCTGGCCATCATTGAATAATTTGTATGATATATAACATATCCCGGATTTGCAGCAGGCGGTTTCTTCAGATTTTTTCTCTGAGTATAATCTATCTCCACCTTAGGTGCATCCTTGCTGCTTGAGTAGTAGGCTGCAAGAGATGCCGCCTCTTCAAACACACTGTCCGGTATATCATCCAGGCCACTGTCCTCCGGCTTAAGCTTTACTATAACATGTGATCCGGGAACCCCCTTGGAATGAAACCACAGATCCTTGCCTGTTGCCAGGTCAAAGGTCAGGCTGTCATTCTGAATGTTATTTTTCCCCACATATATATCGTAGCCCTCACTGGAAATGTAATGCAAAGGGACTCCTGCCATAACCTTTGGCTTTCCCTTCTGCTTTTTCTGTTTTTTAAGAAGCCCTGAGTCCTCCAGCTCTTTTCTCAGCTCTTCTATATCTGATTCCGTGTCAGCTATATCCAGCGAATGTCTTACGGACATCAGATAATCCAGCTCCTGTTTTGTCTTCTCCACAAACTCAGTAAGAGCTGCAAATGTCCTTTTCTTCTTATTATATTTTTCAAAATACCTTTTGGAATTTTCCGATGCGGTAAGGTCCTTATCAAGAGGTATTGTAATCTCCTGATTATCATAATAATTTATGCATTTAAGGCTTTCCTCGCCGCCCTTTAATTCGTAGCCATAGGTATTCAGAAGCTCGCCGTAGACTCTGTACTTATCCCTGTCCTCAGTACTCCTTAGCTGCTGAAGCTGCTGGTCGTATTTTCTGGATGCCCTTTCTATGGAGGTATTCAGAAACTTCCTGATGTCCTGGGACTTAGTCCTTATATTAACTGCTGTTTCCTTTTTTCTGTAAAAATCAGCCAGCATGGAAGAAGCTGACTGCTTCTCCTCCAGATACCCGTTTCCGGCCTCGTACATTGTTAGCCGGGTCACATGATAATCCTTGGGAATGCCATCATTATAAGCAACCACAGGCAGATACCTTTCCTGTGAGATATCATTTATAAGTCCTGAAAGGATTTCATAGAGCTTATCCTTCATCTCAGGAGTTATGTCCTTTATGGTAGCTCTGGAATCAATTCCTGCCCGGTATACCAGCTCTTCTGAAATTGATTTTGAAAAACCGGTAATGGTACTGAATATGCATTTGGCCACAGGTCCGTTTGAAACGGCTGTTTTCTCTTCAAATACATTTCTGTCAAATCCTTCCAGCGGATTTATCTTACCCTGTGAATCCGGCTGGGTATATACCTGTCCCGGATAAAGTATTCTTATTTTTTTATCCTCTTCGCCGCCTTCCTCAAAGGAGAAATCCGGCATTATCCTTTTGATACAATCCAGAATCTTATAATCATTATCTGCCAGGATAATATTGCTCTGACGCCCCATTATCTCAACTATAAGATGTCTTTCGGAAATATCTCCCATTTCATCCATATGCTCGAAAACAAAGTCGAATATTCTGTCAAATCCCGGCTGTCTTATATCTGTAAGTCTGCCATTTGCCAGATGCTTTCTGAGCAGCATACAGAAGGCCGGTGCCTGCATTGGCGCATTTGGAAGAGTATCCGCTATATACACTATGGGAAGGGATGCCGAAGCTGATATATATAGTTTAGTCTGGCCCTTAAAGCCTTTGATCGTAAGTGTAATGATTTCCGGAGATGGCTGCTGTACCTTGAGGCACCTTCCTCCCAGACAGCTTTTCTTTATTTCGGAAATTATACTGCTTACAACTATTCCATCGTATGCCATTTTAAACCTTTATCTTTCTGTCTTACTTATTTGTCCTTTATGTAACACAAACCCGCATTTGATTGCGGGTTTGGCGTTTTTGATAGTTGCTATCCATTATGGAATTAGATTTCATTATAAAGCTGTTCATATATCTTAGCGCTCTGATCCCAGCTGTAATCCTGCTCCATAGCTCTCTTCATCATCTTCTGCCATTCATCTCTTCTGTCGAAGTAGATCTGCTTTGAATAGTTAATGGTATTCAGAAGCTCTCTTGCATCATAATTTGCAAAGCTGAAGCCGGTACCAGTTCCATCATACTCATTATATGGCTGAACAGTATCCTTAAGACCACCTGTTTCTCTGACAATTGGAAGAGAACCATATTTAAGTGCCATAAGCTGTGTGAGACCGCAAGGTTCAAATCTTGAAGGAACCAGGATTGAATCACAACCTGCATATATCTTATGTGATAATTCATCACTGAAATAGATATTTGCAGAAAGCTTAGCAGGATGGAAGCCCTGATAATATCTGAACATATCCTCATAACGTCTGTCACCGGTTCCGAGAACCACAAGCTGTGTTCCATCGGTCATGATGTCATTCATTATGTGATCGATAAGGTCAAGACCTTTCTGATCTGTAAGTCTTGAAACGATACCCATTACATAAGCATTTTCATCCTCTGGAAGTCCCAGCTCTTTCTGAAGCGCAAGCTTGTTCTTCAGCTTATTCTTCTTGTAATTGCGTGTATTGTATTTGCAGGCAATCTTATCATCCTTTGCAGGATTAAATACATCATAATCTATACCATTTACAATACCCCAGAGGCTCTGCCATCTTGCCTGAAGAAGTCCGTCAAGTCCTTCGCCATAGTAAGGTGTCTGAATCTCATGAGCGTAGGTATTTGAAACAGTTGTTATCTTGTCTGCATATACCAGACCACCCTTCAGCATACTTGCATCCTTATTCATCTCCAGCTTATCAGGAGTGAAAAGATCTGATGGAAGTCCTGAATATTCCTGAATGGTCTTGATATCCCATTTACCCTGGAACTGAAGGTTATGAATTGTCATAACTGATTTGATTCCCTGATAGAAAGGATTGTTTGCAAAAAGTGTTTTAAGATAAACCGGAACAAGTCCTGCCTGCCAGTCATGACAGTGGATAATGTCAGGTCTGAAACCAATGCTTGGAAGTATTGAGAGAGCTGCCTTACAGAAATAGCAGTACTTCTCGATATCCCATTTAACATCGCCATAAATGTTAAATCCGTTGAAGTAGTATTCGTTGTCTATGAAATATACCGGAACTCCTTCATACTCCATATACATAACACCTACATACTGCTGTCTCCAGCCGATGTCCATGTGGAAATGAGTAATATATTTCATATTGTTCTTATACTTCTCAGGAAGACACATATAATTTGGAATAATGATGCGTACATCATATTCATTTCTATTGAATTTCTTTGGAAGTGTTCCCACTACGTCAGCAAGACCACCGGTCTTAATAAACGGAACACATTCTGAAGCTATATAAGCCACTTTTTTCATGCTGTAACCCTCCGATTAACTATTGTTGGTTTATACCCCATCACTAACTTTTATTATATCAAATAATAATTATTTTGAATAGCATAATGTTAGTGTTTTACCAAACCTTTTTTTATCTCAATAAAGCTTTTTATCATTTCCACACAGCCGCTTATTCCCAGCTGGGATGTGTCCAGTGAAAGGTCATAATTTTTAATATCCGTCCACTCGCATCCAGTGTATTTAAAATAATAATCTGCTTTTCTTTCATCAACCTTTGCAAGATAATTTCTGAGTTCGTTTTCAGGCATATAATGCTTTGAAGAAGCTCTCTTAAGTTTGAAGCCTATAGGCGCATGAACGAAAACATTTATTGCATCCGGGTTATTTCTGAGAATATAATTTGCGCATCTTCCGACGATAACGCAGGACTCTCTGTTGGCAAGCTCGGTTATGATTTCTGACTGATAATCATAGAGATTTCTGATAAGTACCAGATCATCATCCCCTACCTTTGCAGTTAGATCTTCATTTAATCTCTGTTCAGGAAGCGGTTCGTTATAAAACTCTTTTGCCACATCAAAAAGAGAAGTGTCTTTGATTCTGGCATCCTGGGATACCACATCATCCTTCATGTTTTCATTATTGGAAACAAGACTGAACATCTCACTATTGTAGCAGTTGACACCCAGCTCCTCAGCCAGACGGGTTCCTATCTTCTGTCCGCCTGAGCAGTATTCTCTCGCAATTGTTACTATGAATTTGTCCATATACCCCTCCCCTTTCTTATGTATATTACTCTACATTCGTATAAACATCCTGCACATCATCATCCTCATCCAGAAGATCCAGAATTCTGTCCAGATTCTTCTGATCTTCTTCAGATGTAATAGATACATAGTTCTGAGGAATCATAGTAACCTCAGCAGAAGCCATTTTGATGCCCTCTTTTTCAAATGCATCTCTTACCTCATGGAAATTAGCAGGATCAGTAATGATCTCGTAAGAATCCTCTTCATCAGAGAAATCCTCTGCTCCTGCATCAAGGGCAAACATCATCATGTCATCAGCTTCCATGTCTGTTTCTTCCTTGTCTACTATTATCTGTCCCTTCTCGTCAAACATGTAAGACACGCATCCTGTAGTTCCAACATTTCCGCCACCTTTTGTAAATGCATTTCTTACATTTGCAGCAGTTCTGTTGTTGTTATCTGTAAGACATTTTACGATTATGGCTGAACCACATGGTCCGTAACCCTCGTAGGTATTATATGAATAGTTAACGCTTTCCAGATCTCCGGCAGCCTTCTTAATACCTCTCTCTATGGTATCATTTGGCATGTTATTTGCCTTAGCCTTAGCTATAACATCACGGAGTTTTGAATTGTTATCCGGATTAGGTCCACCTTCCTTAACTGCTACTGCTATCTCTCTTCCGATAACTGTAAATGCTTTACCCTTTGCAGCATCGTTCTTTTCCTTCTTGGCTCTGATATTTGCAAATTTTGAATGTCCTGACATTTTATTTTTCCTCTTCTTTCTTTTTTTGAGTCAAAAGGGACGTTTCTCTTTGACTCACTCTTTTTTTATTCACTATTTCATTAGGAAAAACAATTCTCAGCGAGCGCCTTCCCCGGCGCGAGTCGAGATTTAGTTTTTCCAATTTATGCTTCGCTGGGGAGTCCCCCTGGGGGCTCATCCAGTCTGGTGATTCTGACTGATGTGATCAGTCGGTTTTCTATGGATACAGGTTCGAAAACATATCCCCCATAATCAATCTTTATATTCTCATTCAACCTGGGAAATCTTCCCAGCTTATAAAGCAGGAAGCCGTTCAGGGTTTCTATATCAGTATCCGGGAATTCCAGATCATCGATAAGCTCCTCCAGATCGTGAAGCTTTATCATTCCGTCCACGAGATAACCGTCACCGTAGGTTTCGCTTACCTCTTCTGTTTCCTCATCATGTTCATCCCAGATATTTCCAACTATCTCCTCCAGAATATCCTCCAGAGTAACTATTCCATCTGTCTGACCGTATTCATCCAGAACCACGGCCATATGATTTTTCTCCTTCTGCATTTTCTTCAGAAGCTTGGAAATGTCATATGTGGGATGGATATACATAGCCTCATCCAGTATCTCTTCAATGACCGTATCCGGGTCCTTCAGATATGCTTTAATGATATCCTTTATATGAAGAACTCCCGTGATATTATCTATGTCCTCAGCATAAACAGGAAATCTTGAATATCCACTTTCCAGGCAGTCTTCCAGAATATCGCTGATGGAATCCGTCTGACTTAAGGCATATATTTTATTTCTGCTGGTCATGATATCACGGACTATCTTATCATCCAGGTCCAGGATATTTGAGATCATCTCAACTTCCTCTTCCTCGATAAAGCCCTGCTCATGGCCCTCTTCAACCAGGTCCAGTATCTCGTCCTCGACCCGTTCTTCATCTTTCTTTTTAAACATAAAACTCCTTTAGCTTTGGAATCCTTCCAGATAGTTTAATACATGATCTATCTTACCATCTTTGTAATAAACTCTTGGAACTCGTCTGCTTATCCTGCAAACTGTTTCATAATTGAAGCTGTTTGCAACCTCGGCTATATCCTCCACAGGAATATCATTTTCACCCTGCTTTCCAAACAGGACAACCTCGTCGCCTACTCTCACATCTTCTATATCTGTAACATCTATCATTATCTGATCCATGCATACACGTCCCAGAATAGGTGCAAACTCACCCTTGATAATCACCTTTCCATTTCCGGAAAGAGCTCTGGGATATCCGTCGGCATAGCCCGCAGAAACAGTTGCAACCTTTGTAGGCTTTTCGGTTACATAGGTCCATCCATAGCCTATACCTCTTCCGGCCTCCAGCTCCTTTACGTGAATCACCTTCGACTTAAGGGACATAGCCGGTTTTAATACCACAGATTTATCTATTTCCTCTGATGGATACAAACCATATATTACTATACCAAGACGCATCATGTCAAAGCCCTGGGAATGTATTTCCATGGCTCCTGCACTATTATCTATATGCTTAAGTTTAAATGATATTCCTCTGTCCTGAAGGGAAGTTGTGAAGGCTGAAAATTTGTCATACTGTGTAAGGGCATCCTTCTTGTCAGCATAGTCGGCCTTGGCATAATGAGTGAAGATTCCTTCCACATCCAGTCCCGGAAGTGTGGCTAATTTATAAGCCTCTTCGATTCCTGCCTCATCACACTGGAATCCTATACGGCTCATGCCCGTATCCACCTTAATATGAACTCTGGCCTTTTTTCCTGACTGCAAAGCCTTCTCAGAAAGCTTCAGCGCATTATCATAATCATACATGGCAAGGGTTATATCATGAAGAATGGCATCATCATATTCCGCCTCATCTGTATATCCAAGTATGAGGATCGGTGTTTCTATTCCTGCCGCCCTCAGCTCCAGAGCTTCTCCCATGGCAGCCACCGCAAAATAATCTGCCAGATCATCCATTTCTCTGGCTATGGCTATGGATCCGTGTCCGTAACCATCTGCCTTTATAACAAGCAGAGTCTTCTTATCTGGCGGATTCAGTGCCTTTACTGTTTCGATATTATATCTTATGGCATCAAGATCTATGTCTGCTTCAATTCGTCTGAATTTTAAATCGCCCATTTTTTCACTTCCATCACTATTTATTTGTCGGATTTTATATGAACATCCAACTGATTATAAGGAATAGTAATTCCTTCTTTCCTGAACTCGAGAAGAATCTTTTCATTCAGCTCACGCCTGACACTATTATATTCAAGTACAGGCACTGTTACAAGTATTCCGAGAAAAACCGAACTGTCTCCCAGCTCCTCCACAAAAACCTGTCTTCCTTCCTGAAGGATAGAGCTTTGACCCTCCAGAATTTCATTTAATACTTTCTTTGCTTTTGCTATATCTGCATTATAATCCACAGCTACCTTTATGAGAAGATTTCTGTTTTCATCTCCCTGCCTATTTATAACAGAATTATTCGTAAGCTGGGAATTAGGGATTTTAACATCCTCATTCAGTACTGTTCTTATGGTGGTGTAATAAGTCTGCATCTCCTCAACAGTACCCTCGATATTTATACTTGGAATTACTATATAATCCCCCTTCTTAAAGGGCTTCAGCACCAGCAGCAGCACGCCTCCGGTAAAATTGGAAAGAGCACCCTGCATAGCAAGGGATACACCCACGCCGGCTGATGCAACAAGAGCAGCAATAGAAGCCTCCTTTACAATATTCAGCTGAGTGATAATAGTGAATATCGCAAATATAAGTATGGCATAATGTATAAGATTTATAATGAAATGACTGGCTATGGAATCAATTCCCCTCTTATCCAGCCTTGACTGAAGGGTATTTGCAATCTTCTTCAGCAGCGCAGAAAGAATATAAAAAAGAATGATAGCCAGTACAAGCTTTATTGTAAAATCCAAAGCCGCATTACCCTTATTATGCAGCCATAATGTAAAATCATCTAACATATCTCACACCTCACTGAGTCAAACAGAACCGTCCCTATTGACTCACAACCCTGCTTAGGGCAGAAATGATATCTCCTGCCAGCAGACTTCGTTCCCCTTTTTCATCTCTGACTATGTCTCCTGCTCTTCCGTGAAGGTTTACGGCAATACAGGCGGCCTCATAGGTTTTGCATTTGTCCACACCTCTGGTCTGAGCCAGAATCGATGCCGTAATACCACTCAGCACGTCTCCCGAGCCCCCGGTAGACATACCATTATTGCCTGTAGTATTTATATAGATCACAGGGTACCCCTGTTTCAAATGACTACCCCCGCCGATTATGGTTCTGGCGTCCTTCAGAATACAGATTATGCCAAATTCATCTGAAAAACGCTGCACCAGCTCCAGAGCATTATCCTTTACAAAGATAGTCTTGTTATCATATCCTTTTTTACTCATTTCCTCTTCAAGAGACGGACCATTTCCGAGACTTTCCCTAAGCCTTACCATCTCCATTATATGAGGAGTGATCACAACATTTCCAATACCGATTCTTTCAGAAAGATTCCTGAATAAGCTTTCGCAGTCATCCTGGGAAATGATATTCAGAGCATCAGCATCCAGAATTATTTTATGTCCTTCAGTGCAGAAATCCATCAGCTTATACAAAAGATTTCTGGACATCTTTGAAGTTCCCAGACCGGGACCTGCAAGTATCACATCAGCCCAGTCAACTACTTCTTTATATTTCAGAATGAATGATTCATTCTCATCATCGTCATTATCACTGTTATATGTGAGGCACATAGCCTCCGGCAGCTTCTCCATAAGAAGGTCTCTGTTACGTATGTCAGTAACTACCTTTACAAGACCTGCCCCCATCCTGTAGCAGGCCTCTGCTGAAAGATAAAGAGCTCCATATACATCCTTTGAACCCGCAAGGATAAGAACCTTTCCGTAGCTGCCTTTATTTGAATCAGCCTTCCTTGAAGGCAGCTTTTCCAATACTTCAGCACCGTCGTATTCGCATCTTATGTAAACCGGTTTTTCTATAGAGTATTGAGTTAAAATCTTCTCAAAATCCGCGGGAGTCTCAGGTTTATACAGACCTATATCAGTACATATTATCTCACCTGAATTCTCACGTCCCGCTCCCAAAAGCATTCCGTATTTTATATATTGGAAGGTAACTGTCATATCACATTTAACAGCCTCTCCCAGAACCTTTCCGGTGGTGGAACAGATTCCACTGGGAATATCCACTGCAATTACAAATGGTCCCGGATTTTTGGAGGCTGAAAGGTTGATCTTTGCAACAACCTCTTTTTGTATTCCTGTCACATCCCGGGTAAGTCCTACTCCGAATATCCCGTCTATTATTATCCTGAAATCATCAAACACGTCCTCCACGCTAAGATCCGGAGATATAAATTTAACTCCAAGATTTTTAGCGATCGAGACCTGTTTAATATAGGACTCACTTTGTTTTTTGATACCATTTATCTCATAAATATAGGTATCATAGCCTTTTGCCTTAAGTATCCTGGCAGCAGCTATGGCATCACCGCCGTTATTGCCACCCTCTGCCACCGCAAGGATTTTATCTCTGTCCTTTCTGAAACCAAAAAGCTTATCTTCCCCTTCGCAGGTGTTGATTTTCTTTTCTATTTCTGAAGCCAGAGTTTCGGCAGCTTTTTCCATCAGAACAAGACCGGGAATCCCGATCTCCTCCTGAGTATATTTATCTATTATCTGCGCCTGTGGGCCTGTTGGATAATAATACATAACTTCTTATCTTGCTCTTCCCAGAGCATATATCTTATTTATATCTCCTGATATAACGCTGTATGGCCAGTACTTAGTGCTTCTTTCATAAGATCCCGGATCATTGACCATAAAACCGTTATTGTTATATCCATATATTACAATGAAATGACCTGCTCCTGAGTGAGTGAAATTACCATAGTGAACGCTGAGAATAAGCATCTCTCCGTTATCAATATGATTTTTCATTTCAATCTCACTGTTATTTATAGGTGTGCAGTAAAGTCCGAAATCAGCCGCTCCGTTCAAAAAAAGACTATGAGCCGTTCCGGCACCCTTTACATAGTAACCATGGTTCATACTGTAGGTCGCTATCATAGGTGGTGACGCATTGCTGATGTTCGTAAGACCAGTTATTACCATGGAAAAACTGGTAGGTCCGCAGGCCGAGGACTTCATAGTACCTGTACCATATGGGAATGTAGCCCATCTTGGATCGTACTGAAGAAGAAGGGGATGAGGAGCAGCAAGCTCTGCCTCTGTAAGTGTAAGTACATGCTGACCATTTGTTGCAACCTGATTCATACCGGTTACGATATTTATACCACCGTAGCTGGCACCGCCACTATTTTTACGGGCTTCCTTTTCCGCTTCAGCTATAATGGCTTCGTCTTCTGCCGAAAGATTTTCGTCCAGGATTTCATCAGTAGGAGTTACATCCGATTCATCTGTCTCATCTATCATGTCATCATATTCTTCATCCTCAGGCTTAAGCTCCGGCGCTTCGGTGCTGACCTCAGCGAATTCTCTAGTAGACTGGGATTTCTGATACTCCGCCAGAAGCATCTCATTTATCCTGTCTTCCTGGGACATTGTAGACTCTTCTGTCACCTCTTCGCTCTGCTTTTTGCTGTTTTTTCGATCCTCAATTACAAGTGATAAAAAAAATACCAGCAAAAGTGTTACCGGCAGACCAACAAATATTAAGATGTATTTGGTTTTCTGTTTCATAAACGAATTCCTCATCCATCATTTATTCAGTCAAAAAGCATTTCCATTAACGGAAATACTTTTTGACCTTTTAATTTAGATTTAGTCGTGAAGCTTACGCTTATCTACTACTCTGACAGCCTTGCCTTCACTTCTTACTATAGACTTAGGTGGAAGCAGATGCATCTTAGGTCTGATACCAAGCATCTGAACCATAGCTCCTGTCAGTGCTTTACGTGCATTTTCAAGATCAGAGTCTTCTCTCATTGCCTTGAACTGCTCTTCTGAAAGCTCAACATTTATATCAAATGTATCTTCATTTCCAATACGATCAACCATGATCTGATAGTTAGGTGTATATCCACACTTAAGAAGAACTGTCTCGATCTGTGAAGGGAATACATTTACACCACGAATTATCATCATGTCGTCTGAACGTCCCTTTGGCTTACACATCTTGATATGTGTACGTCCACAAGGACACTGCTCTCTCTTCAGTACTACAAGGTCTCTGGTTCTGTATCTGAGAAGTGGGAATGCTTCCTTGTCGAGAGATGTAAATACAAGCTCTCCTTCTGTTCCTTCCGGAAGAACCTCTCCTGTATCAGGATCGATAACCTCTGCATAAAAATGATCTTCATTTATATGCATTCCTGACTGAGCCTCACATTCAAATGAAACTCCAGGACCACTTATCTCAGTAAGTCCGTAAATGTCATATGCCTTGATACCAAGACTCTGCTCGATATTATGACGCATTTCCTCAGTCCATGGCTCAGCGCCGAAAATACCTGCCTTAAGGTTGATATCATCAGCTGTGAGTCCCATATCATGAAGCTTTTCTCCAATATATGCTGCATATGATGGTGTACAGCAGAGTATAGTTGAATTAAGATCTCTCATGAACTGAATCTGTCTCTCAGTATTTCCTGAAGACATAGGTATGGTAAGACTTCCAAGCTTATGAGATCCACCATGAAGTCCCGGGCCACCTGTGAAAAGTCCATATCCGTAGCAAACCTGAACCACATCCTTCTTGGTTCCGCCTGCAGCTACTATGGCTCTTGCACAGCACTCTTCCCAAAGATCTATATCATGCTGGGTATAAAAAGCAACTACTCTTCTTCCTGTAGTACCACTTGTTGACTGGATACGAACACAGTCCTTAAGTGGTGCTGAAAGAAGTCCATATGGATAAGCCTCTCTAAGATCATTCTTTGTAAGAAATGGCAGCTTGCTGATGTCTTCAAGTCCCTTGATATCATCAGGCGCTACACCCTTCTCATCCATAAGATTACGATAATATTCATTATTAGCGTACACATACTTTACCTGCTTAAGCAGCTTTTCATTCTGCAATGCCCTGATCTGGTCAACAGGCATTGTTTCAATTTCTTCCTGGTAATAAATTTTCTTTGCCATTATTTGGTACCCTCCATTGTTACCGATCCATTTAAAACTATGGCTGTAATCTTTACACAACCAATCGATATTTTATCACAAATCTTTTGGATTATAAAGCTTTTACCTTTACTTTTGAATAAACTCCGTTCTGTGCATATGCATAAACAGTACAGCTGCCCTTACCTACTGCTTTTATTTTTCCGTTTTTTGTAACAGTTGCAACTTTAGGATTATCTGATTCCCATGCAATATTTCTGTGAATATGTACAGGCTTCTTTGATTTTAGTTTAGCTGTTAATTTTACTGACTTACCTTTTTTCAGTGTAACCTTCTTTTTATTTAATACTACTTTTGTATTATTTCCTGCTTTTCCACCATTTGTTACACAGTGAATGGTTTTTGATGTTGCAAGAATATTGCCTTCACCATCTACTGCTACAACAAGGAATTTATAATATGTTCCTACCTTGCAATTCTTATGTATGTATTTATTCGTTGTGACTGATGTGATTCTCT